>NZ_SSNL01000007.1 GCF_007004735.1 Salinigranum halophilum | reverse complement strand
AAGTCGAGTGTGTCGTCGCCGACATCCCCGCCGAGGACGTCGTCGAGGCCATCAGCGAGGCCGCCAACACCGGCGAGAAGGGCGACGGGAAGATATTCGTCCTCCCCGTGAGCGACGCGGTCCAGATTCGCACCGGAAAGCGCGGTCCCGAAGCGGTCTGAGCAGCGGTTCCCGACACCCGTTCTTTCGCGAGACCCACCGACGAGCGGCGGCGCTCACCGGCGGCTTCGGACCGCCCCACAGCGCCCGACACTACCAAGTCAGGGCCCACCCAAGCGGGGGTCATGAACCACGACCGCTCCCGCGACCTGTACGACCGGGCGCTCTCGGTGATGCCCGGCGGCGTGAACTCCTCGGTCCGGGCGACCCGCCCGTACCCCTTCTTCATCGAGCGCGGCGACGGCGCCCACGTCGTCGACGCCGACGGCAACCGCTACATCGACTACGTGATGGGCTACGGTCCGCTGCTCTACGGACACGACATGCCCGAACCCGTCCGGGCGGCCGTCCAGTCGTACGCCTCTGAGGGCCCGATGTACGGCGCGCCCACGGAGATCGAGGTCGACCACGCGGAGTTCGTCGCCCGGCACGTCCCCTCGGTGGAGATGATCCGGTTCGTCAACTCCGGGACCGAAGCCACGGTCTCCGCCGTCCGTCTCGCCCGCGGGTACACCGGGCGGGACAAGATCGTCGTCATGCAGGGCGGCTACCACGGTGCTCAGGAGTCGACGCTCGTCGAGGGCGGCCCCGACAGTCCGCACCCGTCGACGGCGGGCATCCCCGAGTCGTTCGCCGAGCACACGATTCCGGTCCCGTTCAACGACGAGGAGACCATCGAGACGGTCTTCGAGGAGCACGGCCACGACATCGCCGGCGTCCTCGTCGAACCGATTCTCGGCAACTACGGCATCGTCCAACCGGTCGAGGGGTATCACGAGACCCTCCGCGACCTCTGTGACGACTACGGTTCCTTGTTGGTTTTCGACGAGGTTATCACCGGCTTCCGGGTCGGCGGACTCGGCTGTGCGCAGTCGAAACTCGGCGTCACACCCGACGTGACCACGTTCGGGAAGATAATCGGCGGCGGCTTCCCCGTGGGCGCGATTGGCGGGAAGGCGGAGATAATCGAGTCGTTCACGCCGTCGGGCGACGTCTTCCAGTCGGGGACCTTCTCCGGCCACCCGGTGACGATGGCGGCGGGCCACGCCTACCTCACCTACGCCGCCGAGAACGACGTGTACGACCACATCAACGGGCTCGGAGAGACGCTCCGGGCGGGCATCACCGACATCTGCGAGGAGCGCGCGCCGGAGTACACCGTCGTCGGAACCGACTCGATGTTCAAGACGGTCTTCACCAGACAGGCCCCCATCAGCCTCGGCGACCAGTGTTCGAGTGGGTGCGAACAGCGACCCGACTGCCCGCGGTACGACCACTGTCCGAAGACCGGCCACGACGTCGCCGACGCCGAGACCGAGCGGTGGGAGCGCGTCTTCTGGCAGGAGATGAAAGAGAGAGGCGTCTTCCTCACGGCCAATCAGTTCGAGTCGCAGTTCGTCTCCTACGCCCACACCGACGAGGACGTCGAAGAGACACTCGAGGCGTACAAAGAGGCGCTCTGAGCCGTCGCCCGAGAGCCCGCGTGAGAGCGGACGGGGCGACCGTCGCCGGGGCAGCCGACGACTTTCGCCGTCGTGACTGCTCGACACGGCGCTCCCGAGCCAGCGAACGGCGGACCGGGCAGAACGTACCGACACGAAAAACCGAGTAGAGGAGCGGATTGTTCTGCAACTAGGCGAAGAAAACATATATCGTTACAGGCCCGCGAGGGTCGCCATGGAACAGTTCGAGGGAACGATACTCGCCGGGGAGTCGTTCGAACCGGTTCGCGGCCGCGTCGTGGTAGCGGACGGTCGTATCGAGGCGGTCGAGCAGACCGACACGACGTCGACGGACATCGTCCTCCCGGCGTTCGTCAACGCACACACCCACATCGGCGACTCGGTCGCGAAGGAGGCGGCGGTCGGTCTCTCTCTCGACGAGGCCGTCGCGCCGCCGGACAGTCTGAAACACCGACGGCTGGCGGCCGCAAGCCGGACGGAACTCGTGACCGCGATGCGTCGGACGCTCCGGTTCATGGAGCGGACGGGGACCACCGCGTTCCTCGACTTCCGCGAGTCGGGCGTCGAGGGTGCTCGGGCGCTCCGCGACGCCGCACGGGGGCAGATGGTCGACCCGTTCATCTTCGGGAGCGATGACCCGGCAGTGCTCGAGGTAGCGGACGGCTTCGGGGCGAGCGGTGCGGCCGACGACGACTTCGCCGCACGGCGCGCGGCGGTCCGAGAGGCGGGCGTCCCGTTCGCCATCCACGCCGGCGAGCCGGACGCCGACGACATCCACCCCGCGCTCGATCTGGAGCCGGACCTCCTCGTCCACATGGTCCACGCCGAACCGGAACATCTGGCCCGCGTCGCCGAACGCGAGACACCCATCGCAGTGTGTCCGCGGGCGAACCTCGTGCTCGGGGTGGGTCGGCCGCCGCTCCGGGACCTGCTCGACCACACGACCGTGGCCCTCGGGACGGACAACGTCATGCTCAACGCGCCGTCGATGTTCCGGGAGATGGCGTACACCGCCAAGTCGTTCGACGTGACGGCCCGGGAGGTGCTCCGGATGGCGACGACGGCCGGTTGTGAGATCACCGGGCGGAACGCGGGCGTCGTCGAAGCCGGCCGGGCGGCGGACCTCCTCGTCCTCGACGGTGGTTCGGACAACCTCGCGGGCTGTGCGGACCCGGTACGGGGTGTCGTCCGGCGTGCGGGACTCGGTGACGTCGAGACGGTCGTCTCGTCGACAGGCGGCTGAGCCAGCCGTCGAGTTCGACCCGCCCACGGAGGTCCTCCGCGTGCGCGGCGGGCTGTGGACCGAGCCGCCGTGTGTCGTCCCCGGCGGGTGACCGGGAGAGTTGAGTGTCGGCACGCCCTCCGGTCGGACATGTGCCCGCCGCGTGACGAAGGCCGTGACGACCCTGACGGGGCGTCGCCCGCCGAGTTCGACCCGCCCACGGAGACCGACGACGCGAACGGCGGCGACGGGGCCGCTATCGGTCGAAGTGGCGAGACCGCCGCCGGGTCCGACGGCGCGACCGGTGCGCCCGAAACGACGAGCGAGAGCCTCCGGCGGACGCTCGACGGCCTCTTGCCCGCTGCGAGCGTCGAATCGAACTGGTGGTACTGGATCGCGGCCGTCCCCGTCTACCTCCTGGTCACTCTCGTCGGCGGTGCCCTCGCGGCCGTCCTGTTCCTCTTCGCGGGCGTGCTCGATATCGTCGGGCTCGGCGGCCTCGCGAGCCTCTCGACGTTCGTCCTCTTCGGAGGCGTCGCCACGCTGGCCGGCCTCGTCGGCGTCGTCATCACGCTCGTGTTCCCCGTCGCGATGTACGTCGACGCGCGGGCGGTCGAACGGGAAGGCGGCGCGTGGACGCCCGACCCCGTCCTCTGGGGGTTGCTCGCCGTCGTCGCCGTCCTCGTGACGAACTTCGTGGTGAGCGTCCCGCTCGCGCTGTACTACCTCTACAGGCGGCACGAGGAACTCGGCACGCCGTGAAGGGCGTCCGAGCGCGCTACGACCGCGGCCGGAGGAGGACCCGGTCGCGGAACGACCGCCACAGCGTCGGCGAGGTGAGTCCGACGCCGACGCCGACGCCGACGAGCCACCAGCAGAAGACGAGGACGACTGTCGCGAAACTGGACGACTCGTCGAACGGGAACAGGACGAACCCGACGACAGAAATCACGGAGACGACGATGCCGCAGAGCCACGCACGGCCGACGAGCCGCCAGGAGAGCCGGCCGACGGACCAGTAGACGGCGGTCGCGAGAACCGCAGTCGTCACAGAAGCGGTCCACCAGGGCAGTCGCTCACTGGTGGCGGCCGAGATTATCGTTCGAAGCGGCCCCGTCACCGAGCCGAGAGCGACCCAGAGCAGGACGAATCGAAGGAAGTCGCCGACCCCACGGGCCAGCCAGTCGAGTCGGCTAGCCGTCATCGTCAAATGCAATGGTGCGGTCGGAGGGCGACAGAGGGAGGGACACAGACGGACGTGGAGACAGCCAGACAAGAGCGTGACGGCGGAAGTGGTGGGCTTTTCACTGTCGGTCGCGCATGCTCGCGTATGCCCACACGGACGCTCCGACTAGCGACACGCGGGTCGGACCTCGCCCTCCGGCAGGCGGCGAGCGTACAGGAGGCGCTCGAGGACCGCCGATACGAAGTCGAACTCGTCGAGGTCGAGACGGAAGGAGACCGAATCACGGACGAACTCATCCACCGACTGGGAAAGACCGGGGCGTTCGTCCGTGCGCTCGACCAGCGGGTGATGGCGGGGGAGGTCGACGCCGCGGTCCACTCGCTGAAGGACATGCCAACGGAGCAGCCGCCCGAACTGGTCATCGCGGGGGTACTCGAGCGCGCCCCGGCGAACGACGTCCTCGTCACGCCCGACGGCGAGTCGCTGGCGGACCTCCCCGAGGGGGCGACGGTCGGCACGTCGTCGCTCCGCCGCAGAGCGCAGTTGCTCAACGCCCGTCCCGACCTGGAAGTCGAACCGCTCCGCGGAAACGTCGACACGCGCGTCGAGAAGGTGCTCGCGCCGTCGCTCCAGGCGGAACACGAAGCCCGGGTCGAAGCCGACAAGGAGCGGAAGGGCCACATCGGCGAGGACGACTACGAACCGGAGTACGACCAGCGGCCACAGGAGTGGTTCGACTCGCGGACGGAGCTCGAACGGAACGCACTCGGCCGGGAGGTCGACGTTGAGTACGATGCCATCGTCCTCGCGGAGGCGGGCCTTCGGAGGAGCGGCCTGGACCACCAGGTCTCGTTCACGCGCCTCTCGCCGACGGAGTTCGTCCCGGCCCCGGGCCAGGGCGCAATCGCCGTGACGGCGACCGAGAACATCGACGACCTCAACGAGGTGCTGGACTTCCCGCGGACGCGCGTCGAGACGACCGTCGAGCGGACGCTGCTGGCAGAGCTCGGTGGAGGGTGTATCGCCCCCATCGGCGCGTACGCCGTCCTGCAGGGGTCGTACGTCCACGTGACCGTCCAGGTGTTCGGCCCCGACGGCGAGGACGTGCTCGAGGCCTCGCGTGACCTGCCGGTCGAACGGCACGGCACCGCCGCTGCGGACTTCGCCGCCGACCTCCGGGACCGCGGGGCGGCCGAACTCATCGAACGGGCGACGGAGGCCGCCGAATGAGCGACGCGACGGGCGACGGGGGTGACGTCGGCCACGTCTCGCTCGTCGGGTCGGGGCCGGGCGACCCGGAGCTGTTGACGGTGAAAGCCCGACGGCTCCTCGACGAGGCGGACGTCGTGCTCCACGACAAGCTTCCGGGCCCGGACATCATCTCACTCGTCCCCGAGGACCGGCGCGAGGACGTCGGGAAGCGCGCCGGTGGCGAGTGGACGCCACAGGAGTACACCAACCGCCGGCTCGTCGAACTCGCCCGCGAGGGCAAACACGTGGTTCGGCTGAAGGGGGGCGACCCGTTCGTCTTCGGCCGCGGCGGTGAGGAGATGGAACACCTCGCGAGCGAGGGGGTCCCGTTCGAGGTCGTCCCCGGCGTCACCTCGGCCATCGCCGGGCCGGCCGTGGCCGGCATCCCGGTGACCCACCGCGACCACGCCTCGTCGGTGTCGTTCGTCACGGGACACGAGGACCCGACGAAGGAGGAGTCGGCCGTCGACTGGGACGCACTCGCCGCGACCGGCGGGACCATCGTCGTGCTGATGGGCGTCGGGAAGTTGCCCGCCTACAGCGCCGAACTCCGGAGCGCGGGACTGGACCCCGAGACGCCCGTCGCCCTGGTCGAACGCGCGACGTGGCCGGGGATGCGCGTCGCGACGGGGACGCTCGACACCATCGTCGACGTCCGCGACGAGGCGGGAATCGAGCCGCCGGCGATCACGGTCGTCGGCGACGTCGCAGCGACCCGCGACCGGGTTCGAGCGTTTCTCCGGAGCGGGTACGAAACGGAGGTCGGTGAGGCGAGATGACACGAGAGGTCCGCGTCGCCGTGTTCCGTCCGGACGACGAACGACTCGCACAGGCGGTGGAACTGCTCGACTCGCTCGGCGCGACCCCGGTTCCGGACCCGATGCTCGCCGTCGAGCCGACGGGGAACGTCCCCGAAGACGCCCCGTACGTCGTCCTCACCAGCAAGACGGGCGCGGAACTCCTCGCGGAGGCGGGGTGGTTGCCGGGGGAGGCGACGCTCGTCTGTATCGGTCCGACGACGGCCGCGGCCGCGCGGGCGGCGGGCTGGACCGTCGACGCGATGCCGGAGGAGTACTCCTCGGTCGGACTGGTCGAACGACTCCGCGGAGACGTCGCAGGCGAACGGGTCGCAGTCGCACGGTCGGACCACGGGAGCGACGTGCTCCTCGACGGGCTCCGCGAGGCGGGGGCGACGGTGGAGGAGACGGTCCTCTACCGGCTGACGCGCCCCGAAGGAGCGGGGCAGTCGACCGTGATGGCCGCCGGTGGTGAACTGGAGGGTGTCTGTTTTACCTCATCGCTCACGGTCGAGAACTTCCTCGACGCGGCGGCCGAGCGCGGCGTCCGCGACGAGGCGGTCGCCGGCCTGAACGACGCGGTCGTGGGAGCCATCGGCGACCCGACGCGTGAGACGGCGGCGGCGAACGGCATCGACGTCGACGTCGTCCCCGACCACGCCGAGTTCGAAGAGCTAGCGTGTCGCGTCGTCGAGGCCGCGGCACCGTCGTACCACGAGTAGCGTGGTCACTGTCGTCGGAGCGTGGCCACAGAAGAGGGTGAACGTCGGCGATACCGTCGTCGGTCAGAGACGGCTCGTCCGAGACCGGTAGCTACGCCGAGTCCTCGTCTTCGGTCGTCGTCTCGTTCTCCATCGAGTCAGTCTCGTTGGTCAGCGTCTCGTTCTCCATCGAGTCCGTCTCGTTGGTCAGCGTCTCGTTCTCCATCGAATCCGTCTCGTTGGTCAGCGTCTCGTTCTCCATCGAATCCGTCTCGTCGGTCGTCGTCTCGTTCTCCATCGAATCCGTCTCGGTCATCATCTCCGTCTCCGTTTCAGTCTCGGTCATGGCCTGTTCGTCGTCGGCCGTGTCCGTGACGCCTTCTGCTCCCTGGCTCTCTGTCGTTCCGTTCGTCGAGGCACTGTCGCTGCCCGCACCCGAGCAGCCCGCAATCGCTGCAGCGAGTGTCGTCGTTACGCCGGCTACGAACTTCCGTCGAGAGCGGTTGTCGTCAGTCATGTCGCAGTCGTCGGCGACGGGTGACGGGTGCAAAAACCGGGGAGACCGTCCCGACTGTTCGGCGGTGAAACACGGATCGTTTCGACTGTTTCGAACGGAAACTCAGGCCGAGTGGATGATAAACAAAGCGTTAAACCGCAGATACGAGTAGATGTCACGACTGAGTCATGAGCGCACGTCTCGCCGTCCCTGCCACCGTTGTCGTCGCCGTCGTCTTGTTCGCCCTCACCGGCGGCGCCGTCGCTGCCGGGTCCGACGCCGTGGCCGTGAACAGCGTCACGCTGTCGGGGACGGGCGTCGTCGCGGACGGAGAGCGACCGACGGTCGCGGGGTGGCGTGCGGTGAACGTCACCACTTCGGTCACGACGGGGACGGACACGTACGACGTCTGTGCCGACGTGCATGGTAACACGGCCGGGACAGCCACCTGTCGGCAGGTCGATGGGACGAACGCGACCACGAACGTCACGCTGACGCTCGACGGGTTCCCGGAGAACGCGACCGGGAAGCGGGACCTGACCGTCACCGTACGTGCCGCGAACGCGACCAACACGAGCGCCGAACCGCTGGCGAGCGGAACGGTCGGCGTCCGGGTGCTCGGGGCGGCGGGCGACGTCGACGGCGACGGACTCGGCAACCGAGAGGAGTTCGAACGCGGGACGGGGTTCGACACGAGGGACACCGACGGCGACGGCCTCGCCGATGGTCCCGAACTGAACACCCACGAGACGGACCCGACGAGCACCGACACCGACGACGACGGCCTCGCCGACGGCGTCGAGGTGGACAACCAGCAGACCAATCCGACGGAGACAGACACCGACGGCGACGGCCTCGACGACGGCGTCGAGGTTGCCACACACGGGACCGACCCGACGAGCACCGACACCGACGGCGACGGC
This sequence comes from Salinigranum halophilum, assembly GCF_007004735.1. Lineage (NCBI taxonomy): Archaea > Methanobacteriati > Methanobacteriota > Halobacteria > Halobacteriales > Haloferacaceae > Salinigranum > Salinigranum halophilum. The sequence continues at coordinate 162,862 of NZ_SSNL01000007.1, read as the reverse complement.
CTCGGCGACGGGGCGGAAGTGACCGAGTATCAGACCGACCCGACGGACACAGACACCGACGGCGACGGCCTCGACGACGGGCCGGAGGTCAACGTCCACGAGACGGACCCGACGAACCCCGACACCGACGGCGATGGCCTCGACGACGCGGCGGAGGTCCGTCGGTACGACACCAATCCGACGCGGGCAGACACCGACGGCGACGGCCTCGCCGACGGACGCGAGGTGAACCAGCTCGGAACGGACCCGACTCGGGCCGACACTGACGGCGACGGGGTCGACGACGCGGCCGAGGACGCGAGGGGTGGGGACGTCTCTCCGGACGACTCGAGACTGGTCGGTGCGCTCTCGCCCACGCCGGGCGTCGCCGTCGGCGCGCTAGCTGGCGTCTCACTCGCTCTCGGAGCCGGAGCCGTGTTGTTCTACCGCACACGCGGGTCGCCGTGGACCGACTCGTCCGGAGGCAGAACGGAACAGGTCGACGTGGAACCAGGGGTGGAGACCGACGGTGCGACCGAAGGCGGAACGGGCCACGTGGCGAGAGCGACGACGGACGAAAAGCGAGTTCACGAGGTACTCGACGAGCACGACGGGCGGGTACGACAGTCGGTCGTCGTCAGCGAGACGGGGTGGTCGAAGTCGAAAGTGAGTCGGGTGCTCTCGGGGATGGCGGACGACGGCGCGATTCAGAAGATACCCATCGGGCGAGAGAACGTCGTCGTACACCCCGACCGAGTTCCCGAAGGGGCGGAGTCACCGTTCGACTCGTCCGACGAGTAGCGAGAGCGGGGTCGATACCCGACCGGGTGGCCCGAGAGTTCTTGCCACGGAGCGACGTGTACCGGAGCGTGATTCACACAGAGACCCGCGGCGACGCGCACTGGGTGACCATCGACCGACCCGAGAAACGAAACGCCCTCCACCTGGAGGGGTGGCGTCGACTCGGCGAGGAACTCGTACGGGCGGAGGCCGAATCACGGGTAGCCGTCCTCACGGGCGTCGAAGACGTCTTCTGTGCAGGCGACGACATCGCCGTCATCGACGAGGCGGAGTCCGCGGCCGACGTCGAGGAACTGGCCGACGCGCTGTACGAGACGTTCTGGGGAATCGAGCGCCTCTCGGTCCCCGTCATCGCGGCGGTCAACGGCCTCGCGTACGGCGGCGGCTTCGAACTCGTCTGTGCCGCCGATCTCGCAGTGGCCGTCGACGACGCCGCCTTCGCGTTGCCCGAGACCACCATCGGGGCGTACCCACCGTACGCCGTCGAACGTGTCGGAGAGAGCTGTGGGCGGAAGCGTCTCATGGAACTGATCCTCACGGGCGAACCCATCGACGCCGAGACGGCCCACGAGTGGGGGCTCCTCAATCGCGTCGTCGGGGACGGGGAACTCGAACCGGCCGTAACGCGGTTCGTCGAGCGCATCAGTGAGTCACCGAAGCGAGCGACGGCGACGGCCAAACGGCTGGCCCGCACACCGGAGGACGGCGCACGCGACCGTATCCGCGGCGCGCTGTCACAGCTCCGGCGCGACGAGGCGTGCCGGGCGGCCACGCGGGCGTTCACGGAGTGAGGGCGAGCGGACGGTGCAGTCGAACCCGGCGGACGACGCACCGTCACGTCGCGACCCGTCCACCGGCGGCCGTCAGCGCATGACGTGCGGTGGGGTCGTTCTCGTACGTGAAGCCTCGCCCGTGGACGCGAGACCGAGATTTATACGCGAGAGGGCGCTAAGGAGAGTCTATGAGCGCGGACGTAGACACCGGCGGTTCCGAGAGTGGCCCAGTACCCGCGCTTTTCGACCGCGCGACGGCGTGTGCGGACCGACTCCGCGCGGCCGACCGGGTCCTCCTCGCGTCGCACATCGACGCCGACGGCCTGACGAGCGCCGCCATCGCCTCACGCGCACTCGAACGCGCGGGTCTCTGCTTCGAGACGATCTTCGAGAAGCAGCTCGACAGAGCCGCCGTCGAGCGCATCGCTCGGAGCGACTACGACACGGTACTGTTCACCGACTTCGGCAGCGGACAACTGGACGTTATCACCGAGTTCGAAGGCGAGTTCACACCCGTCATCGCCGACCACCACCAACCCGCCAACGCCGAGACCGAATACCATCTCAACCCGCTGTTGGAAGGAATCGACGGCGCGTCAGAGCTCTCCGGAGCGGGTGCGAGCTACGTCCTCGCCCGTGCGCTCGGCGGGGAACGGAACCGTGACCTGGCCGGGCTCGCCGTCGTCGGTGCCGTCGGCGACATGCAAGACGGCGACGGAGGGCTGTCGGGGGCGAACGAGGGAATCGTACGCGAGGGCGTCGACGCGGGAGTGCTCTCCGAGGAGACCGACCTCCTCCTGTACGGGCGACAGACGCGACCGCTGCCCAAACTCCTGGAGTACGCGAGCGAGGCGCGCATCCCCGGTATCTCGAACGACGAGGCAGGGGCCGTCTCGTTCCTCTCGGACCTGGAACTCGACCTCAAGCGGGACGGCGAGTGGCGCCACTGGGTCGACCTCACCGGCGAGGAGCGGAAGACGCTCGTCAACGCGCTCATGCGCTACGCCATCTCGCGCGGCGTGCCTGCCGAACGAATCAACGCACTCGTCGGGACGACGTACGTCCTCACCGACGAGACGCCCGGGACCGAGTTACGCGACGTGAGCGAGTTCTCGACGCTGTTGAACGCGACGGCACGGTACGAACGCGCGGACGTCGGGCTGTCGGTCTGTCTCGGCGACCGCGGCCCGGCGCTCGACCAGGCGCGACAACTCCTCCGTAACCACCGTCGGAACCTCTCGGAGGGGCTCCAGTGGGTGAAGACCGAGGGCGTCACCGTCGAGGAGAACGTGCAGTGGTTCGACGCGGAATCGCGAATCCGCGAGACCATCGTTGGCATCGTCGCCGGGATGGCCGTCGGGTCCAGCGGCGTCCGACACGACCGCCCCATCATCGCGTTCGCCGACGCCGGCAACGGCGAGGTGAAGGTGTCCGCGCGTGGGTCACACGCACTGGTCCGTCGGGGACTGGACCTCTCCGTCGTGATGCGCGAGGCCTCACAGGCGGTCGGGGGAGACGGCGGCGGTCACGACGTGGCCGCGGGCGCGACCATCCCCGCGGGTGCTCGGGAGGAGTTCGTCGCCCGCGCCGACCGCCTCGTCGGAGAACAGCTGTAGTCGGCCGCGCGGTCAGCGGCCGGGCGCGAACACCGTCACGTCGCCCTCGCGCGTCACGCCGACGTCGACAGCGGTCTCCAGTCGATTACGCTGCGTGTGCGGTTCGAGCTGTCCGAACAGGTGCGCGTACAGCTCCGGCCGACAGTACGAGACCTGCGTCCCGGCCGCGTCACACTCGGTGTACACGCGGTCGACGAGGTCGTCGAACGACGTGCCGGCGTCGACGGTGAACCGGACCGGCGAGCGCAGTGTCCGGACGAGTTCGAGCGTCTTCCGGGCCTTCTCGACGTTGGTGTTGGCGGCCCGCTCGATGGCACTCACGTTCGAGTCGGTGGTCCCGAGCCGTTCGGCGACCTCCTGTTGGGTGTGACCCGCCTCCCGGAGTTCGAGCACCTCCACCTGCCGCGCTGTCAGCGTCGTCGAGTCGGGTGAGACCATGAAGGTGAAACAAATCTCTTTGAGATATGCTTTTCCCTCAAATGGTGTTCTGTGATGGTATGTCGAGCGAGCGAACTACGATGACACGTCGGAACTTCCTCGGGGCCGTCGGCCTCGCGGGAGTGGCCGGCTGCACCGGCCGGAGCGGTGGCGGAGGCGGCGGCGTGCCCTCCACGTCGGCGGCGACGGCGCGGGCGAGTAAGAGTAGTGGGCAGTCGACGACCGTCGCCATCCTCGCGGCCGGGAGCCTCCAGCACGCGCTCCAGCACGGCCTCCAACCCGCCGTCGACGTCCCCATCGAGGTCGAAGCGCACGGGTCGGCGGCCGTCGCTCGGATGATCGCCGAGGGCCAACGCGACCCCGACATCGTCACGGTGGCCGACACGGCGCTCTTCGACGAGCCGCTCTCGCCGCCGTGGCACTCGGTGTTCACGAGCAACGCCGTCGTCATCGCCTACAACCCCGACACCGAGGGCGGAACGCGCCTCGCCGAGGCCGGGACCGAACGGTGGTACGAGCCGCTTGTCGAGGGCGACGTCAGGCTCGGGCGGACCGACCCCGACCAGGACCCACTGGGGTATCGGACGCTCTTCGCGCTCGAACTCGCCTCGCGGTACTACGACGACGCCTCGAACCTCACGGAGACGGTGCTCCGACGCGAGCAGATCTACCCGGAGACGGGGTTGATCAGCCAGTTCGAGACGGGGTCGATAGACGCGGCCATCGCCTACCGCAACATGGCCGTCGAACGGGGCTACGAGTACATCGCCCTCCCGGGGCAGATCGACCTCAGTTCGCCGGCGTACGCCGAGGAGTGGTACTCGACCGTCTCGTACACCCTGCCGACCGGGCAGGAGATCGAAGGCGGCGTGATAAGCTACGGCTCGACGATACGGAAGTTGAGCGACGCTGCACTCGCCGTGTTCGACGTCCACACGACCGGTGACTATCTCGCAGACGCCGGCTTCCTGCTCCGCGACAGCTTCCCGCGGTACGAGGGCGACGTCCCGGCGGCGGTCAGAGAGGCGGTGGGACCGCCGGGCGCGGGTGAAAGCGACCGGCGTCGACCGCCGGCTGTGGCGCTCGGAGAGATGGTCTCGGATATCACGGTACTCATCTAGTCCGATGGCGGCACACTCGACACACTCGACACGCTCGCGGCACGCACCGCGCTACGACTGGTTCAAGACTGCGCTCGTACTCGGTGGGCTGTTGCTCGTCTACTACCTCGTCCCGGTCACCTCGCTGTTCCTCTCGGTGCCGCCGGCAGAGGTCGCCAGGCGGATGACGGAGCCGACCGTCGTGAACGCCGCGACGACCTCGCTGCTCTCGGCCTCGGTCACTACGGTCGTCGCCACCGGTTTCGGCCTCCCGCTCGCGTACTGGCTCGCGCGCGCGACGACGCCGTGGAAGAACGCCGTCCTCGCGGCCGTGGTGCTGCCACTCGTCCTCCCGCCGACGGTCGGCGGCGTCGTGTTGCTCACCGTCATCGGACCGAACACCCTCGTCGGGAGTGCGGCCGCGGCGGCGGGCGTCCCGCTCACCCGATCGCTCGTCGGTGTGGTCCTCGCCCAGCTGTTCGTCGCGTCGCCGTTCGTCGTCATCACGGCGAAAGCGGCGTTCGAGGGAGTCGACCGGACGCTCGAACACGCCTCGCGGTCGCTCGGGAAGAGCCGGTGGGAGACCGCCCGACGCGTCACACTGCCGCTCGCCGGGCCGGGTATCCTCGCGGGCGTGACGCTCGTCTTCGCACGCGCGATGGGCGAGTTCGGCGCGACGATGATGCTGGCGTACTACCCGCGGACGATGCCGGTCCAGATCTGGGTGTCGTTCATCTCGCTGGGGCTCGACAACGCCTATCCGGTCGCGATACTGCTCGTACTCCTCGCTGTCGGGACGCTCGTCGTGTTGAACACCGTCGCGTCGAACCCCTGGGAATGACGCTCGTACTCGACGGCGTCGCGAAATCGTACGATGGGTTCGAGTTCGGCCCGGTCGACCTCACCGTCGGACAGGAGGTCCTCTCGGTGCTCGGACCGTCGGGGAGTGGCAAGACGACACTGCTCTCGCTCGTCGCGGGGATGGTCGAGCCGGAGCGTGGCTCGATTACTCTCGACGGCCGAGAACTGGTCGGCACGCCGCTCGAAGAGCGCGAGGTAGGGGTGGTGTTCCAAGAGGGCGCGCTGTTTCCGCACATGACCGGCCGCGAGAACGTCGAGTACGCGGCGACGCGTCGAGGCCGCGTCGACGAACTCGTCGAGATGCTCGAGATCGGTTCGGTGTTGGACCGCCGTCCGGCAGCGCTCTCGGGAGGTGAACGACAGCGGGTCGCCCTCGCTCGGACGCTCGCGGCCGACCCGAACGCCCTGCTGCTGGACGAGCCGCTTTCGAGTCTGGACTCGCCCATCCGTCGACGGCTTCGGGACCAGTTGCACGACCTCTTCGCCTCGCTCGACATCCCGGTCGTCTACGTGACACACGACCAGCGGGCGGCGACGGTCCTCGGCGACCGGCTCGCGGTGCTGCGGGCGGGACGGGTCGACCAGCTCGGCACGCCGGAAGCGGTGTTGAATCGACCGGAGAGCGCGTTCGTCGCCCGGTTCACCGGGAGCGAGAACGTGTTCGAAGCACGCGTGGCGGGACGGGACGGAGAGGCCGTCCTCCGCGTCGGTGACGCCGCCCTCCCGACTGACGCGGACGTCACCGTCGGCACGACCGTCACGGCGTGCGTCCGTCCGTCGCGGATTCACCTCGTCGCACCCGATTCGGCACGAGCGACAGCGCTCACGGGCACGGTCCGCCGCCTACTGAACGAGGGAGACGAGTACCGGGTCACCGTCGCAGGCGAGGGGTGGGAGATGACCACGCGGACTCGCCACGCGACAGTCGAACGAGTCGGCGTACGGCAGGGATCGACGGTTCGGCTCTCGATTCCGGCGGACGCGGTGCACGTCATCAGCGCGGACTGAAACTCGGTCGATGGGAGGCGGATGGCGACCGCGTTTCCGAGCGAGCCCCCTATTTTGTATCGCAACATGCCATTTATCGAGGGGGACAGGGTGGACACGAACAGCTACGTCAACAGCGTCGACGTCGACACAGCCCCGCCGAATCGACGTATCGGCTGACTTTTGTCGCTGCCACGAAAACGCCGGGTATGGCCGAGTTCGACCCCGAGAAGTTCGAGGACAAGTACGCGAACTACTTCACCGAACTCCAGCGAGCGTACAAGAACGCCTTCGAGACGATGCGTGAGTCGTACGACTCCGACCTCGTCCACGCCATCGACCAGTTCGTTCTCAACGAGTCGGAACCGTTCTACGAGGACGGCGGGTTCCGTATCGAGCTCCCGGACGACCCGGCGACGCGACTAGAGGGAAGCGGCGTCCCGGTCGGCGAGGAGACGCTTCAGGCCGCACTCGACGACTACGTCGCGGAGATCGACGCCGAACTCCAACGGATGTTCCGCCTCGACACTGACGAGGAGTGACAGACATCCCCCCGGTGGCCCGGGTGCTCACTCCCAGGAACCGACTACTCACAGCCCGCCCCCTCTCGGGTGAACCAAAGGCATAAGCACCGCCGTTTCGTATTCGCAATCATGAGCACGGACGCCCAAGAGGCCGACGACGACCTGAAAGAGCGGGTGTCGAACTTCCTGCGCCGGAACTTCCCCCAGATTCAGATGCACGGCGGGAGCGCCGCCATCCAGCACCTCGACCGGGAGACGGGCGAGGTAACCATCATGCTCGGCGGTGCCTGTTCCGGTTGCGGCATCTCGCCGATGACCATCCAGGCCATCAAGAGCCGCATGGTCAAGGAAATCCCCGAGATCGAAACCGTTCACGCGGACACCGGCATGGGTGGCGGTGGACACGGCGGTGGCGGCGGCATGTCCCCGTCGTTCCCCGGCGACACGACCGAGGATTCGGACCGCGACGAAGGTCCGCAGGCTCCGTTCTAACCCGCCGGCGACGGTCGGCCGATCCTTTCTTTACCGACGAGAGAGCGACTCGCTCGTGAGCGCCAGCAGAGTGCGGCGATTCCGCTCACCCTCGACTTCACGCGTTTCAGCAGCTTTCACGCCCATTATCGACCGTTCACTGTGCCGTCCGTGTTCGACCGATAAATCAAATACTGCGATATCGAATCGGTACCTCGTCTCTCGAATCATGAACAGACGGCTTTATTCGGGTCAACACGCAAGTCGGGCGCATGCCTACCGAGTCGCCCACGAACGTCCTCTTCGTGGTGATGGACACGGTCCGGAAGGACCACCTCACGCCGTACGGGTACGACCGTCCGACGACGCCCGGTCTGGAGGAGTTCGCGACCGAGGCGACGGTGTTCGAACAGTGTGTCGCGCCCGCGCCGTGGACACTTCCCGTCCACGCCTCGCTCTTCACGGGGATGTACCCCAGTCAGCACGGGGCCGACCAGGAGAACCCGTACCTCGACGGCGCGACCACCCTGGCCGAAACCCTGTCGCGTGAGGGGTACGACACGGCCTGTTACTCTTCGAACGCGTGGATCACGCCGTACACGCATCTCACGGACGGCTTCGACGACCAGGACAACTTCTTCGAGGTGATGCCCGGCGAGTTCCTCTCGGGACCCCTCGCGAAGGCGTGGCAGACGCTCAACGACAACGAGCGACTCCGCGCCGTCGCCGACAAACTGGTCAGCCTCGGCAACACCGCCCACGAGTACCTCGCGGGTGGCGAGGGTGCCGACTCGAAGACGCCCTCGGTCATCGACCGCACTCAGGAGTTCGTCTCTGACTCCGACGAGTGGTTCGCGTTCATCAACCTGATGGACGCCCACCTCCCGTATCACCCACCAGAAGCGTTCAAAGAGGAGTTCGCCCCCGGCGTCGACTCCACCGAGGTGTGCCAGAACTCGAAGGAGTACAACGCGGGCGCGCGAGACATCTCCGAAGCGGAGTTCGAGGACATCCGGGGCCTCTACGACGCCGAAATCGCCCACATCGACGCCGAACTCACGCGACTGTTCGACTACCTCAAAGAAGAGGGCGAGTGGGAGGACACGATGGTCGTCGTCTGCGCCGACCACGGCGAACTCCACGGCGAACACGACCTTTACGGCCACGAGTTCTGCCTCTACGACCCGCTCATCAACGTGCCGCTGATGGTGAAGCACCCGGAGCTCGACGGCGGACGGAGAGACGACCAGGTCGAACTGCTCGACCTCTACCACACGGTGCTCGACGCGCTCGACGTCGAGGGCGGCGTCCCCGCCAGCGACGGTGAAACCGCCATCGCGCGCGACCGGACGCGGTCGCTTCTCTCCGAGTCGTACCGGCAGTTCAGTCGGGCACCGGCTCCCGATGCCGGTCAGCGGGCCGCGACCGGGGGCGAGTACGCGTTCGTCGAGTACTCGCGGCCGGTCGTCGAACTCAAGCAGTTAGAAGAGAAGGCCAAGGGGGCCGGTATCACGCTGCCGACGGAGTCGCGCTTCTACTCGCGGATGCGCGCGGCGCGGCGACCCGACGCGAAGTACGTCCGCATCGACCGCATTCCCGACGAGGCGTACCGACTCGACCGCGACCCCGGCGAGACGGACTCGCTCACGGCCGCCGATGACGAGGTGCTCGCCGCGACCGAAGCCGCACTGAGCGCGTTCGAAGAACACGCCGGGGGAGCGTGGACCGACGCGCTCGACGCCGAAGTGAGCGACGAGACGGTCGACGAGATGGACGACGAGGCTCAAGAGCGACTGCGCGACCTCGGCTATCTCGAGTAGCGGGCAGACGCTTCACCCTCGTGCGCCTCAGTCTCGGTGTGCCCCCTCCGGTTCGCGACCACCGAGACGACCCGCCCGGGCGGGTCGAACCGAAGAACACCGACGAGTACGTCTTACTTCGATAATCGAATCTGAAACCGAATAGCGGTACGTGTCGGTGTCGGACGGTCCCCTCGTCTCCCCAGAACACGGGAACGAGAGTTCCACGCGAGTGAAGAGACGCTCGCGACGTCGGACGGAACCGAGCCGGAAGTCGGAGGGTGGCTGCAGGTGAAAAGTCAGCTTCGAAAATCGAATTTTAGTTCGATATCAGTCTTCCGCCCAGTAGTACAACTCCTCGCGTGGGGCGTGACAGGCCGGACACGACTCGGGGAGGTCGCCTTCGATCTGACCCATCTCACCACACTCCCAGCAGCGCCACATGACGTACCCCGCGCCGAACGCGTCGCGGGCCTCCTCGAAACCGACTCGCCCCGTGCCCGCGACGGAGCGGACGTAGAACCCGACGTCGTCGAGGCCGCGGACGGTCCCGAGTTCGTTCCCGTCAGCGTCGTACACCGTCGTCCCGATCTGGACGTCGACGACCGAATCGGTGGTGCTCGCGGTTGCGGATGCGTCCTCGGACATACGTATGTGTTGGACCGCTGATGACAAAAACCGTGGTATATTCTGTCACGCTGAAGAGAAAACCCCTCACCTGGCGAGATGCCGTTGCTTGCGGTGTCGTCTGTAACCGACCGCGAGCGAGTCGCACACGACTCGCTCGCGGCGTTTTTCATCGATTCTTTTCGGAGCGGTTCGCGCGCTGCGCGAACTGCGAGGGCGATAAAGCTCGAGTTACATGAAATCCGCAATCCCCGACTGCTTGTTCTGGTCGTTCTCGAAGACGCTCTCGAGAGATTTCTCGAGCACTTCGAGCCGCTGTTTGGTGTAGGGGCGACAGTCGTACTCGTCGGCGACCCTGATAGCGGTCTCCATGTACTTGTTCACCGAGCCGCGGTGGACCGTGAGGTTCACGCGGCCACCGCACTCGCGGCAGTCGCCGGTCAGGGGCACGCGACGGTACTTCTCGCCGCAGTCGAGACAGCGCGTCTCCTGCCGGGAGAAGGCGCGGAGGTTCCCGATGAGATCAGGTAAAAAGTGGTACTCGATGACCCGTTCGGCGACGTCGGTTTCGTCGACGGCGCGGAGCTTCCGGGCGAGTTCGAGCTGAGCGTCCATCTTCTCCATCATCGACCCGAGCGTCTTGTACGCCGAGAGGTCGGGTCCGAGGGCGATGTTCGAGGTGTCGTGGCTGTGCTCGAAGCCGTGGTACTCGTGGTCGGTGTCGAGCGTCTCCTCGGCGATGGTGATGTCGACCGACTCGGGGTCGGCCATCTCCAGCGTCGCCTCGTAGAACTCCCGCGGGTACTCGCGGACGATGTCGACGTTGTGCGCCTCGTCGTCGATTTCGGACGGGTCGATGCGCGAGGACATCACGAGCGGCGCGTCCATCTGCCCGCCGCGCTTGTCGGGGAGGAACTCCTTCGAGAAGTTCAGGAGGCCGTCCATGAGGAGCATGACGCAATCTTCGTCTCCGTCACAGTTGCGGCGCTTAGCTGCGTGAAAATAAGGGTGTGCGTAGCCGACGGCCGCGGACGTGAAGCCGACGACACGTCCGACGACGGCCGCCGAGGTATGCGGAGCCATCCCGAAGACGAGTTCACCCACGAGGTCCTGTCGCTCTTCCACCTCGTAGAAGGGCGGCAGGTCGTAGAACTGGGTCAGAAGGTCGTCGACGAAGTCGGCGGTTTTGAGCATGTGTGTTGCCGCCCCGTCAGAGAGCACAATGTCCTGCACTTTGAGTTCGACCAGCTGGTCGTCGAAGCGGAGCGGTTCGCCGTCGACGTCGGTGTCGTAGCCGAGGTTCCGGAAGTCGCCGGCGGTGACGTCGAGTTCGGCCGGGCGGACCGACGTCACCGGGAGGTCCGTCATGTCGTAGCGGACGGTCCCGTCCTTGAACGAGGTCACGCCGTGTTTCGCCCGGAGGACGCCCTTCTGGATGGGTTCGGGCGTCTTGTTCGACGACATCAGCCCTTTGACACCTTTGAGGATGTCGAAGGACGCCTCCCGTTCGCCGACGTCCTCGAGCGCCGCCCGGAGTTCGGTGTTGAGGTCGACGGACTGCCAGTCGACCGAGGAGACGTCACGCTCACACCGCGTGCAGTGGACGCGGCCCCCCTCGTCGGGTTCGACCACCTGACCGCAGTCGTCGCACTCGTAGTAGGGGTCGGTGTGGGACGCACAGTCGGGACAGCGTGACTTGTACGTCCGTGTCCCACAGTCCGGGCAGCGCCGCCGCCCGAGTTGGACGTCGAAGTGTCCGCGTTTCCCGTTCTCCCCACGGGCGCGGGCCGCGGTACTCACGTCTCGCTGGCTGCCGCCGGCCTCGCTGATGGGAAAGAGCGTGTGGACCGCGGGCGAGAGGTCGCGGCTCTCGGACTTCTCCGGGCGGCCCATGCGCGCTCCGATACGCGTCGGCGCGCGCTCTCGAATCCGGAACGGGGCCACCTCGTTGACGGCCTCGACGGCGTTCTCGCCGTCGTCCCAGGTTCGTGCGTGATCGGAGAGCGTCTCCCACGTACGCTCTAGCTCCGGTGTGAAACCGAGCGAGCGGACGAACGGCCGCCAGGTCGAGAGGCGGAGGTCGTCCGCGGTCTGTCGGTGTTCGACGAGGAGTGATTCGAGCGCTCGCGTCACCTCTTCGGTGCGCGGGAGGACGAGCGTCCCCGCGCGGTTCGACCCACTGGCCGTCGGGTCGAGCGCGACGCCGCCGTCTGCGGTCGCTTCCGCGACGTGTCCGGACTCGACCGCGTCGGCGAGCGCCTCGAACGTCTCGACTGAGACGTCGTGCCACAGGTAGGTGTACGCCGGGTGGAGCGGACAGTCGTACTCGGTTGCCCACGTGAGCGCCTCCGTCGCCGTGGGGTTCGCGAGGTCGACGTGGGGGTCGTCCGCCAGCGCCTGGAGGTCGCCGCCCGCGTGCACGAAGTCTTGTCGCCACCACTCCACGGTGTAGGAGGCGGGCGCGAGCGGGTGGTTGTTCTCGACGAACTCGCCGTAGTTGACGAGGTACTCGCCGAGGTCGAGGATGGCCTCGACGCCGTTGCGGAGTTCGAGCGCCTCCGCGGGGTCGTCGATGCGGCGGACGTCGCCGTTCGCCAGTCGGACCGTCGGCCCCTCGATGGAGTCGACGGGGACGACGCCCGCGGCCTTGCCGGGTCGCTCGGTCTTGATCTGAGTCCCCGTGGCGAGGAAGTCGTCGACGAGGTGCATCGTCGCGGGATGGACGCCGGCGGTCGCGAAGCCGTGGTTGCGGGCGCGGCCGTATCTGAGGCGGAACCCGCCCGGCATCGACGGATGTCCGAAGACGGGCCGGCCGGCGATGAGGTCGCGGAGGAACTTGGTCGCGGGTTCGACCCGGGGGGGACCGGCGGGTCCGTCGGCAGGGGTCTCGTCGCCGCCCGGGTGCTCCTCGTCGGCGTCGTCTCCCACGTCGGCGTCTTCGGCCGCGTGCTGTTCGGCCTCGTCGTCCTCGTCCGTCCCGATAGCCCCGTCGATGAGGTCCTGGAGCCACGGCCAGTCGACCTCGTCGAGCTTTCGCGTGTATCGCTGAATCTTCGGAGCTTTCAGCGCGATGCCCTCGGCGAGGACGAGACACATCCCGCCGCGAGGGTTGTTGGTGTCGACGCGTTCGAGGTCACGGTATCCCGAGACTTCCTCGTCCCCGGTGGCCTCCCCGTCGAGCATGATGGGCATGTTCTGGGCGATGAAGCGGGTCTCTTTGTCCTTCGGCGAGTACTGCAGGCCCGTGTCCTTGTCGTAGAGGTTGACCTCCTCGACGTATCGCTCGACCTCGTCGGTTCGAGCCTTGTACTCGTCGATGTCGAGGAGCGTCCGGGCGTAGTCGGCGACGAGCACGGAGAGTGCCTGTGCGGTCCCGCCGGCAGAGCGAATCGGGCCGGCGTAGTAGACGTTGACGAACTGGGTGCCGTCGTCGTTGTCGAGAATCTCGACGCGGTCGATTCCCTCGATGGGCGCGGCGACGACCCCCTCGGTGAGGAGGGCGACGGCCGTCCGGACCGCTCCCTCGATCTTCCCGGCCTTCGACTCGTAATCTCCGACAGAGCCCTCGACGAAGTCGGTGACGAGTTCGAGCGCGGCCTCCTCGCGGGACATCTGCCCTTCGAGTTCACGGACGCGCTCGGCCACCCCCGGGATGCCGAGGATGTTCTCGACGCGGTCGGCCATGTCCTTCGCGACGGGAATCTCGACCTCGCAGGTGGGGTCCCACCCCTGCGCCTTGGCCGCCTCGGCGCGCTCGAACGCCTGGTCGAGCCGCGACTCGATGCGCTCGAAGTAGCGTTCGTCCGCCGGTCTCATCGCTGTCTCCCGCTCACAGCCAGAGGTCCAGGTCGGTCACGTCGTCGTGTTCGCGCGCCAGGGGTTCCTCGAACGCCCGAAGGTAGACCTCGCCGGCGAACACAGTCCCTGAGTTGAGGTGTCCCGCGAGCGACTGCCCCGACCGCCGCGAGAGCACGGCGTGGGTGTGTGCGAACGGGTCGCCGTCGAGGAGGGCGACGTTGCCGACGCAGGCGGCGACCTCCAGCGGTTCGTCGAACTGCACCGAGAGGTACTCTTTGTCCTCCTGGTCGTAGAACCACACCTCGGCGTCCTGGACAGCACCCATGGCGTTGAACCACGCCGACTCGATCCCCTCACGCGCGGCGAACTCCTCGATCTCCTCGCGCCAGTCCGTCCCGTGTTCGAGCGAACAGAGGAACTCCCGCGTCGGCGTGACCTCCCGATAGTTCATAGCCTGGGTATCGGGAGTCGGTGACAAAAAAGTTCAGTCACCGGCCGCCGACCCCCGGGCGTCAGAGCGACTCGATGACCTGACGGCCGCTGACCACCTCCGGGATGACCACCTCGTCGGCACCCGCACGCCGCGCGAGCGACTCGTACATCTCCTCGCCGACCCGGACGACAAGCGTGACCTCGGGGGCCAGTTGGCTCGCCGCGATGGAGAGCTGGATGTTCACGTTGGAGTCGTCGATGGCCGCGACGACCGTGTCGGCCCGGCGGACGCCGGCATCGACGAGCGTCTCTTCCCGGCGCGCGTCGGCGTTCACCGCCAAGACCCCCTCCGTCGCGAGGGCGCGTTCGTACTGCGTCTCGTCCGTCTCGACGACGACCACGTCGCGGTCGGCCGACCGCAGGCTGTCGACGACGGTCCGCCCGAACATCCCGTAGCCGCAGATGATCACGTGGTCGTCGAGGTCGGCGATGGCCCGGTCGTTCTGCATCCGTTTGAGTTCCTCCGTCATCTGGCCGCCGAACGCCGCAGCGAGTACCGTCTCACCGGTCCACAGGCCCGCGAGCACCAGCCCGGAAACCACGAGGACCGCGTAGGCCTTCACGAGGCGTTCGGGGCCCGCGTGCTCGCGGAAGTGGAGTTCGATGCTGGTGGGGTCGACGAGCCAGAAGAGCGCGTCGACGACGCCGACGCCGCCGAGGACGGTGAAGCCGACGACACCCGCGACGACGACGCCCGCGAACGCGGTGAGCGGGCGGGTCGCCCGTCGCACCAGCGGCCGTCCGGCGGACGTGTCGAGGCTGTCAGACGACACTTCTATAATTATCGTTCGTTATGTATCAAGCTGGATTCTCGTGCAAGTACTGCCAGCGGTGGCTCGAGAGCAGTGACTGTCGAGGAGTGAGCGACTCGAGAGTCGACTCAGCGCCACTCCGGGAGTGTCGACGCTTCCTCGAGTCGTACTGCCATCCAGGCGTCGTCGCGGGTCACGTCCGCGATAATGAACTGCGACCGACCGGGGGCAGAGTCCACCGAGGCCATGACCTCAGTGTTCGAGGCATCGACGGGAGTGGTCGCATCCGTCATGTTTGGTACAACGTACCACTCTCTTATAAATTCGTCGATGTATCGAAGACGAATCTCACAAACGGCCCGTTAGTTTCGGACGGATAGCGTTTCTTACCCGCGAGTGAGACATATACGTAAAGAAATGTCCCCACTCTCTCGAACATCGTCCGATTCAGTGCGTCTCGACGGAGGAACCACCGTCGAGCGCCGCGTGCCGGACGGGGTATCGCGGGACCGTGGCGCGAAAATCGCCCTGCGGCGGGGTGCGACCGGCGATGCTCCGCTTCGCAGAGTACAAGAGGAGGGGGCCTGTAAGCGGGGGTATGAACGTAGCCGACGCGATGACGCCACGAGCGGAGGTGGTCACGGTCGAACTCCCCGGCACCCGTGACGACGTCCTGACCTATCTGCAAGAACGTGGCTTCTCCTCCGTTCCCGTCGTCAAACAAACCGACGACGGCGAGGAGTATCGCGGACTCGTCTCCCGAGAGGACCTCATCGAACAGCCCGACGAAGACCAGCTCGCCCTCCTACTGCGGGAGGTCCCGACGACCGCGCCCGACGCGACGGTCGAGGAAGTCGCGAAGCTGATGGTCGACAGCGACACGCGCCGCGTCCCGGTCGTCGACGACGGGCTCGTCGGCATCGTGACCGTGACCGACGTGATTCACGCCATCGCCAGCGGCGAGGCCGACGGTGACGCCGCGGTCGGCAACCTCGCGGCTACGGACGTGAACACGACCTACGTCGGGACGCCGCTGACCGTGGCCGAACGCGAGATCTACTACGCCAACGTCCCCTACGCCGTCGTCCTCGACGACGACGGGCGGATGTGCGGCATCCTCACCGAGGTCGACATCATCGAGGTCGCCCGCGTCGTCGAGGGTGAAGACGACACCGGTGACTCGATCGCCAACCAGGACAACGACTGGATGTGGGAGGGCATCAAGGCCGTCGGGAAGCGTTACATCCCGACGCGGAACGTCGAGATTCCCGCTGAGTCAGTCGAGACGTTCATGACGACCGACCTGGTGACGGTCTCGCGCACGCGGACCGCGAAGGACGCCGCGCAGATGATGATCTCGAACGACATCGAGCAGATTCCGCTCGTGAACGGCGACGAACTCGTCGGCGTGGTCCGGGACATCAACCTGCTGGAGGCGCTCTGACGATGGGGTCGGAGAGCGAAGCCATCGCCGAACTCGCGAAGCGACGCGGCTTCTTCTTCGGTGCCGCGGGAGCGTACGGCGGCGTCGGCGGCTTCTACACGTACGGCCCCCAGGGCGCGTCGCTGAAGCGGAACGTCGAGGACGCCTGGCGCGAGCGCTTCGCCGTCCAGGAGGGCAACCTCGAAATCGACGGCCCAACGGTGATGCCCGAGCCCGTCTTCGAAGCGTCGGGCCACCTCGACGGCTTCGACGACATGCTCGTCGAGTGCCCCGAGTGTGGCGAGTCACACCGTGCGGACCACCTCATCGAGGACGCGACCGGTATCGAGGAGGCCGAATCCCTCCCCATCCCGGAGGTCGAAGCGCTCATCGCAGAGCACGACCTCGCGTGTCCGAACTGCGGGGCCACCCTCGCCGGCGAATCGGTCGAGGAGTTCAACCTCATGTTCGAGACGACCATCGGGCCGGGGTCGTCGACGCCCGGGTACTTACGACCGGAGACGGCGCAGGGCATCTTCGTCGAGTTCCCGCGGCTGAAAGAGTACGCCCGGAACCGTCTTCCCTTCGGTGTCACGCAGATCGGCCGCGCCTATCGGAACGAGATATCGCCGCGGAAGAGCCTCGTCCGCACGCGGGAGTTCACCCAGGCCGAGTTGGAGCAGTTCGTCGACCCCGAGACGGACGAACCGGACCTGTCGAGCGTGGCGGACGTCGCCGTCGACCTGTACCCCGCGAGCGAGCAGGCCGACGACGACGGCGGCCTCGTGGAGACCACCATCGGCGAGGCGGTCGAAGAGGGCGTCATCGGGAGTGCCTGGGTCGGCTACTTCCTCGGCGTCGCCTACGAGTGGTACGAGTTCGTCGGTGTGGACATGGACCGCTTCCGCTTCCGTCAGCACCTCTCGGGCGAGCGGGCCCACTACGCCGCCGACTGCTGGGACGCCGAAGCGGAGGTCGACGGCGACTGGATCGAGATCGCCGGCTTCGCCTACAGAGGCGATTACGACCTCTCGAAACACGGCGAACACGCCAACGACGATTTCACCGTGTTCCAGCAGTACGACGAGCCGAAGACGGTCGAGAAGGCGGTCGTCGACCCCGACATGAGCGTGCTCGGACCGGAGTTCGGTGGGGCCGCCGCCGGCGTCGCGGACGCGCTCCAAGAACTCGCCGAGCGCGACCCGAGCGCGTTCGACGGCGAAGAGGTCACCGTCGAGGTGGGCGACAGCGAGTACTCCGTCCCCACCGAGGTGGCGGACTTCCGCATCGAAGAACAGACCGAGTCCGGCGAGCACACCACACCCCACGTCGTCGAGCCGTCGTTCGGTGTCGATAGGACGGTGTACACCCTCGTCGCCCACGCGATGCGAACCGACGAGGTCGACGGCGAGACGCGGACGTATCTCGACCTCTCGCCCGCGGTGGCTCCGACCGACGTCGGCGTCTTCCC
Source organism: Salinigranum halophilum (assembly GCF_007004735.1). Taxonomy (NCBI): domain Archaea; kingdom Methanobacteriati; phylum Methanobacteriota; class Halobacteria; order Halobacteriales; family Haloferacaceae; genus Salinigranum; species Salinigranum halophilum. Next base: position 144,950 of record NZ_SSNL01000007.1, on the reverse strand, counting down.
GCTCGTCTCCAACGTCGAGCACCTCACCGACCGCGCGACGGAACTGGCGAGCCAGCTCAGGAACGCCGGCTTCACCGTCGTCTACGACGACTCGGGGAGCATCGGCCGGCGCTACCGCCGCCAGGACGAGGTCGGCACCCCGTTCTGCGTGACCGTCGACCGTGACGGGCTCGAAGGGGACGGTCCCGACAGCGTCACCGTGCGCGAGCGCGACTCCGCCGCGCAGGCGCGCGTTCCCATCGACGACCTCGTCGCCGTCCTCGTCGACCTCCGGGCTGGAACGCGGGCGTTCGACGACGTGCTCGACGAGTACGACGGCGTCGCGACCGAGGCCTGAGCGCGTGAGTGAGCTCCAGCGGCGACTCGTCCACGCCAGCGGGAGCCTCGTGCCGCTCGGCTATCTCGCCGGGGTCGCGCCGTGGTCCGCCGTGAAAGGGCTGCTCGTCGTGAGCGCCCTCGTCGCCACGGTGCTGGAGGTGCTCCGACTGGGGGTGGGCCTCGACTGGGCCATCTACGACCGGCTCACCCGCGAGTACGAGCAGGACAACCCCGCGGGCTACGCGCTGTACACGTACAGCATGGCGGCTGTCGGGTTCGTCTTCGCCCCGCCGGTCGCTGCGGCGGGGATGCTCATGCTCGCCATCGGCGACCCCATCTCGGGGCTCATGGCCTCGCGGGGCGTCGGCGAGGTGAAGCAGGTGACGACGCTGGTCGTGATGTTCGGCGTCTGTCTCGTGCTCGCCGTCGGCACGTTCGTCGTCGAGGGGATGGGGCTGGGCGTGTCGACGCTGACCGCGGGCGTCGTCGGGGCCGCCGGGGCGACCCTCGCCGACGGTATCAAACCCGTGGTCGTCGGCTACGTCATCGACGACAACCTCTCCATTCCACCGGTGGCGTGTGCAGGGATGTGGCTGGTGCTGGTCGCGCTCTCGTGAGGCTTTATTAACACGACTGTCGAACCCCGTCTGTGACCGTCTACGAGAGCGACCTCCCCGGCGTCGGCAAGAAACACGAGATAGAACTCGGTGACGGCTCACAGCTCGTCATCGTGACGCACAACACGGGAAAACGCGAGGTGTTCCGCCGAGCGACCCCGGACGCGGACTCGGAGAAACTCCTCGAACTCCCCGACCAGCTCGCCCGACAGGTCGGCACCATCCTGGAAGGAGCGTACTTCCAGCCGGTCCGGTCGCAGAGCATCGAGACGCTCCTCGGCGGGGACACGGTCATCGAGTGGGTCGAGGTGCCCGAGGGGTCCGACCTCGACGGGACGACGCTCGGTGAGGCCGACCTCCGCCAGGAGACGGGTGCCAACGTCATCGTGGTCCAGCGGGGCGAGACGACCATCACCAACCCCGGTGGCGACACCGAACTCCGCGCCGGCGACACCCTCCTCGCGGTCGGCCCACGGGAGGCCTGTCAGACGTTCGAGTCGCTGGTGACGGGCGAGTAGATGGTCGAGTTCTCCCTGTTAGAACTCGGCGAACTGTTCGTCGCCGTCGCCGTCGCCGGTGCTCTCGGGGCTCGACTCGGCCTCTCCGTCATCCCACTGTACGTCGTCGTCGGGATGTTTGCCAGCCCGTTCGTCGCCGGACGGCTGGGCCTCCCGTACGTCCTCCCCGGCGAGACGCTGACGCTCCTCGCCGAGGTCGGTATCGTCCTCTTGCTGTTCTTTCTCGGCCTGGAGTTCAGCCTCGACCGACTCCTGGCGGCGAAGACGAACATCACCCGGGCGGGCGTCATCGACATCGTCATCAACCTCCCCATCGGGGTCGTCATCGGCCTCGCGCTCGGCTGGTCGTTCGTCGAGGCGCTCCTCCTCGGTGGAATCGTCTACATCTCCTCGAGCGCCATCATCACGAAGTCGCTCATCGACCTCGGGTGGATCGCCAACGCGGAGTCCGAGCCCATCCTGGGCACGCTCGTCTTCGAAGACCTCGTCATCGCCGTCTACCTCGCCGTCGTCACCTCGCTCGTCCTGGGTGGCGACGGCCTGGGGAGCCTCGCTCGGAGCCTCGCCATCGCCTTCGGCTTTCTGGGGCTCCTGCTGGTGGCCGTACAGTACGGCACCCGGTTCTTCTCGGCGGTGCTCGACGTACAGGACCCCGAGCCGTTCGTCCTGCGGACGCTGGGTGTGCTGATCCCCATCGCCGGGTTCGCCCTCTCGATCGGGGTGAGCGAGGCCGTCGCGGCCTTCTTCGTCGGCATGGGCTTTTCCACCACCGAACACCGCGAGCGCATCGAACGTCGACTCGTCGGTATCCGCGACGTCTTCGCTGCCATCTTCTTCTTCTGGATCGGGGTCAACACCGACCCTCGGCTCGTCGTCGCCGCGGCCGTTCCGCTGGCCATCGCCGTCGTCCTCACGGCTCCGACGAAGGTCATCTCGGGGTACTACGGGGGACAGGTCTACGACCTCACGCCGAAGCGGTCGCTCCGGGTCGGCCTCGGGCTGGTCTCTCGTGGCGAGTTCTCGCTCGTCATCGCGGCGCTCGCCGCACAGGGGACCGGTACCGTGATGACCGAGCTCATTCCGGCGTTCGCGGTGGGGTACGTCCTCGTGATGAGCACGCTCGGAACCGTGTTGATGGGCGAGTCCGACCGGGTGGAGACGCTGGTGTTCCGGACGAAGACCGAGACGGCAGCGGCCGATTGAGCGCGGACGAGCAGATTCCAGCGTCGCGGTGCGGTGGCGCGTGGCGTCGCGCTCCACGAGAGCGCGACCCGCGCGCGCGGTCTTCGCGAGTGAAACGAGTTCGGCGAGACGGCACAGCCGTCTCGCTACCTCACGGGCGACCCACAAGTCGCCCGTGACTGAAGGCTCGAAGCGACTTGGTCGCGTCAGTGGACGAGCACCACAGCGAGCGAAGCGAATGAGGAGCGCAGTCGGCTGGGGAGGCTCGTGGATTCATCACCATAGCGACCGCGAGTCCGTGTGCTGTCCCAGAGACGGTATCGCGTCGGACACGCGCCATGGCTCGCCCGAACAATCCCGAACGCACCGACAACCGACCGTCATACTCACACCGCAAAGAGCAGGAACCGCACGCTCACGAAGACGAAGTAGGCGACGACGAGCCACGCGCCCTCGCGCCGCCGGACGACCCACCCCTCGCGGCTCGCGACCACCACGAGCGCGGCACCGACGAAGAGCTTGAACGGGAGGTCCCACCAGACGACCGAGGGCGGCACCGCGTAGGTCGAAATCGCGCCCCCGAGCCCGAAGCCGACGAGCGGGTTGACGACGTTCGAGCCGACGAGCGTCCCGAGCGCGAGGTCTGGCGTCTTCCGCCGGAGCGACTCGACCACCGTCGAGAGTTCGGGGAGCGCGGCGGCCAGTCCGATGGTGACGACGCCGACCATCGACCCGTTCAACCCCAGCGTGACCACGAGGCCGTCGACGACGCGGAGGACGACGAACGCGCTCCCGAGGACGAGGAGGAAGCCCCCGAACGCGACGGCGGCGTCCCGACGCGGGTTCGTACTCGCCGTCTCGGGGACCGTCGCGGCTCGTCCGTGGGTGGTGACCGTCCAGTACGCGTAGGCGACGAACGCGACGAGGAGTGCGAGACCGTCGAGGCGCGAGACGGTCCCGTCGAACGCGACGACGAACGTGAGCGCGAACGCCGCGAGCATCGGGTAGTAGGTCGAGCGACGGAACGCCTCGGAGAGCGTGACGCGGCCGAAGCCCACGAGGAAGAGGCCCACGAGGAGCGTCTGCTGGACCGTCGACGACCCCATGTTCCCGCCCAGCACGGTCGCGCTCGCGACGACAGGGTCCAAGGTGCCAGAGAGGATGCCGAGCGAGGCGACGAGGTGCGAACCGAGTTCCGGGAGACTGGTCCCGATGGCGACGAGCGTCGAGGCGACGACGGCGTCGGGGACGTCGTAGCTGCGAGCCAGCGCGACGAGGCTGTCGACGGTCGCGCCCGCGGCCTTGACGAGGACCGCGAGCGCGGCGGCGGCGAGGAGGAGCGAGCCGAGGAGGTCGGGCGTCAGTGGGACGGCCGTCATCGACTCCCTCGGTCGGTCATACGCGGCGCGACGACCGGGGAAGACAAAAACCCCGGTGTGAGAACGAGCGGACCGACGCCACGAGAGCCGACCGGACGAGTCGCGTCTGACCCGCCGAGCGCGACAGCGGCGGACGGGTGCCGGGTCGCTCGCAGGCCGCATCAGCGCCGGGTCGGCGACGCGGCGGCCGGGGCGTCCTCGACGACGGCCCGTGCCGTTCGTTCACCGCTGATGAGACACATCGGCATCCCGATACCGGGCGTCGTGTACGCGCCGCTGTAGTAGAGGCCGTCCGGGCCGGCACGGCGGTCAGGGCGGAACGGGCCGGTCTGAAAGAGCGTGTGTGCGAGGCCGAGCGCCGTCCCCTGTGGGTCGTCGTACCGGTCGGCGAACTCGCTCACACACGCCGACTCCTCGACGACGATGCGGTCACGGAGGTCGACGCCCGTCTGTGTCGCGAGGTCGTCGAGGACGAAGTCCCGGTATCGCTCGCGGACTTCGGGGCCGTCGTCGAGACCGGGCGCGATGGGGACGAGGACGACCACCGCGTGGTGGCCGTCGGGCGCGACGGTGTCGTCGGTCTTCGACGTGACAGACAGGTAGTACGCCGGGTCGGCCGGCCACGCGGGCCGGTCGAAGATGCGCTCGAAGTGCGGGTCCCAGTCCGTGGGCAAGACCAGCGAGTGGTGCGCGAGCGGGTCGACGTCGCCCTCGACGCCGAGGTAGAGCATGAACGCGGAGGGGGCGTACGTCCGGTCGTCCCAGTCGTCGGGGGCGCGCTCGTGGGCCGTCGACGAGAGGAGTGTCCGTTCGGTGTGCGCAGGGTTGGCGTTGCTGACGACGAGGTCGGCGTGCTCGACACCGGTGTCCGTTTCGAGCGCGAACGCACCGCGCTCGCCGCGGATGGCCTGCACCGCCGTCCCGGTCTCGATGTCGACTCCCTGTGTGCGGGCGAGGTCGGTCAGCGCGTCGACGACACCGGCGATGCCGCCCTCGGGGTAGAAGACGTTCAGGTTCAGGTCGACGTGGCTCATGATGCTGTACAGCGCCGGCGTGTTGTGGGGCGCCCCACCGAGAAACACCAGCGTGTACTCCAGGAGTTGTCTGAGCTTCGGGTGTTCGACGTACCGCGAGACGTAGTCGTCCATGCTACCGAACAGCCGGGCGCGGGTGGCCATCGGCAGCAGGTCCGTGTCGACGTAGTCCCGGAGGCGGTCCCGGCCCGGGTAGACGACCCGGTTCATCGCCAGTTCGTAGTTGCGTTCGGCCGTCGCGAGGTAGTCGGCGAGGGCGTCGCCAGCCCCGTCCTCGTAGCGGTCGAAGAGGGCGTGAACGTTCTCACGGTCCGGCCGGACGGTGGCGCTGTCGCCGTCTTTCCAGAACACCCGGTACTGCGGGTCCAGCCGTTCGAGGGCGTAGTAGTCCGTCGGCTCACGGTCGAAGTGGCCGAAGAACCGCTCGAAGACGTCCGGCATCAGGTACCAGGACGGCCCCGTGTCGAACCGGAACCCCTCGCGCTCGAGCAGTCCCGCGTGGCCGCCGAGTCGGTCGTGCTGTTCGAGCAGTCGGACGTCGGCCCCGGCGCGAGCGAGATATGCGGCCGCCGAGAGTCCGCCGAAGCCGCCGCCGACGATTGCGACTCGCGTCTCGTCTGGCAGGACCCGTTGCATGTGTAGGGCTAGCGACCCGGGAGACAAGGACACGGTACCCGTTCTCAGATTCTTGGAACGCCGGCCGTCGCTTATGAGCGGTTTCTCCCTAGGCCCGAATAATGAGCACGCCAGGCCTCGGTCCGGTCCGACGGTGGCACCGACACGCAGACACGCACGTCTCGCTCGTGCTGTCGCGAGGCGCGCTGCTCGCGCTCGCGGTGGGGTTCGGCGTCGTGAGCGTCGCCGACGTCACCGTCCCGCTGGAGGCGCAGATGGTCGTCTACCTCGTCGGGATGGTCGCGCTCAACCTCCCGCACGGAGGGTACGAGCACTTCGAGAACCTCCGGCGACGCCGGCCGACGTTCCGCTGGCAGTACGTCGTGGCCTACCTCGCCGCCATCACGGGGTTCGTCGGGCTGTTCCTCCTCGCACCCGTCGCCGGCCTCGGACTCGCGGTGGCGGTCGCGGTGGCCAAGGGCGGCATGGGCGGCCTCCACGTCATGGAGGCGACGACCGGGACGGCCCACCTCGAGACGCGACTCCAGCGCGCCCTCGCGGTCGTCGTCCGCGGTGGCGCGGTGATGCTCGTGCCCATCGTGTTCTGGCCGGAGACGTTCCACGCGTTCAGCGCGCTCATGGTCGGCCTCGTCGACCCCGGTGGCCTGGCCCCCTACACCGGGTACTTCGACGTGACGCGACCGCTCGTCGCCGCGGGGTACGGCCTCGCCCTCGTCGCGCACGTGGGCCTCGGCTACGTCCACGGCGGCGGGCACTCGTGGCTCGTCGACGCGGGCGAGTCGCTCCTCCTCGCGGCGTACTTCGCGTTCGTCCCCGTCCTCGTCGCCGTCGGCCTCTACTTCCCGTTCTGGTACTCGGCCCGACAGGTCGCACGGACGCAGACGGTCGAGGAGTTCGGCGGAGGCGACGACGGCTGGGACCTCATCGGCGGCGAGGAGGCGTCGACGGTCGCCCTGCGGGCGTGGCTGGTCCTGGTCGCGGGTGCACTGGCCACGTTCTCGGTGCTGGCCGTGGTGTACTGGGCGTTCCCGAACCCACTGGCCGGGGCGTCGCTCCTCCCCGGAGCCGTCGCGTTCTGGAGCGTCTTCATCAGCATCGTCGCCCTGCCGCACGTCGTCGTCGGGTCGGTGCTCGACCGGGAGCGCGGCATCTGGTACGTGCCCTGACGGCGAACGGCGTCACCCACCTCGTTCAGCCCGAGAAGAGCGAGTTGTGGACGGGTGCGTACTCGCGCTCGTTCTCCGTCTGGTCGGGGGCGGTGTCGTGGATGGCGCTCCCCTCGAGGCCCTCGGTCAGGAAGTCCTTCAGCGGCGGGCCGACCTTCTCGGGTTCGACGAGGAACGCGTCGTGGCCGTGGTCGGAGTCGACGACGTGGTGGGCCACGGGGACGTCCGAGTCGCGGAACGCCTCGGCGACCGCCTCCGACTGTTCGACGGTGAAGTGCCAGTCACCGGTAAACGAGAGCAAGAGCGTCTCGCCCTCGAAGGCGGCGACTGCGGCGGCGTCCGACTCGTACCCCTCCGAGAGGTCGTAGTCGTCCATGGCGCGCGTGAGGTACAGGTAGGAGTTGGCGTCGAAGCGCTTGGTGAACTTCTCGGCCTGATAGTCGAGATACGACTCGACGTCGCGGTACGGGAAGAACGACGCCGCGGGGTCGACCGGGAAGGTGTCCCGAATCGCGTCTCTCCCCGCCGACCGACGGCCGAACTTCTGCTCCATCGACGCCTTCGAGAGGTACATCACGTGTCCGATCTGTCGCGCCAGCGCGAGGCCGTCGCGCGGGCCCTCGGTCCCGTAGTAGTCGCCGCCGTCCCAGTCCGGGTCCGAGGTGATGGCGCGGCGGGCGATAGCGTCGAGCGCGAGACACTGTGGGTCGAGCCGGGCGGCCGTCGCGACCGGGGCGATGCGCTCGACGTCGTCGGGGAACGCGACGGCCCAGTCGAGGACGTTCATGCCACCGACGCTGCCGCCGACGACGGCGTGGAGGCGGCCGACGCCGAGTTCGTCGAGGAGCGCGCGCTGGGCGTTCGTCCAGTCCCGGACGGTCACCGGCGGGAAGTCCGTCCCCCACGGTTCGTCGTCGGGGCCGTCGCTCGGCGGGCCGTCGGTCCCGTAGCACGAGCCCGGAACGTTCGCGCAGACGACGTAGTACCGTTTCGTGTCGACCGCCTTGCCGGGGCCGACGATGTCGTCCCACCACGCGCGGGCCTGACCGGCCGTACCTTTCGTCTGCCGCCCGGAGACGTGTTGGCTCCCGGTGAGTGCGTGGCAGACCAACACGGCGTTCGAGCCGTCGAACTCGCCGTACGTCTCGTACGCGACGGTGAAATCCTCGATGACGTCGCCACACTGGAACTCGAATCGGCCGACAGAGGTACGGTCTCGGGTCGTCATATCTGTGTCACCGCCGTCTCGATACCCTGTTCGAGGTCCGCAATGATATCTTCGGCGTCTTCGATGCCCACCGAGAGACGGAGCATGTCGGGGCCGACCCCCGCGGCACGCTGTTCGTCCGCGGAGAGTTGCGCGTGCGTCGTCGACGCGGGGTGGATGATGAGCGTCTTGGCGTCGCCGATGTTGGCGAGGAACGACACGAGTTCGACCGACTCACAGAGCGTCTTGCCGGCCTCGAACCCGCCCGCGAGGCCGAACGTCACCATCCCGCCGTAGCCGCCGTCGAGATACTGGGTGGCGAGGTCGTGGGTCTCGTGACTCGCCAGGCCGGGGTACGACACCCACGCCACGTCGGGGTGGTCGGCGAGGAACGCCGCGACGGCGCGGGCGTTCTCGCAGTGTTTCTCCATTCTGAGGGGAAGCGTCTCGAGTCCCTGAATCGTCACCCAGGCGTCGAACGGCGACTGCTGGTTGCCCAGCGAGCGGACGGCGCGCTGGCGGGCGCACTCGGCGAACGCGTGGTCACCGAATCGGTCGGCAAAGTCGATTCCGAAGGCAGGGTTCTCTCCCGAGAGTTCGGGGTACTTGTCGGTCTCGCTCCACGGGAAGGTGCCGCCGTCGACGAGGACGCCTCCGACGGTCGTCCCCGACCCGTGGAGCCACTTCGTCGTCGACTCCCAGACGATGTCGGCTCCGTGTTCGAGCGGGCGACAGAGCATCGGCGTGGCGAATGTGTTGTCGACGACGAGCGGCGCTTCGTACGCGTGGGCGACGTCGGCGATAGCCTCGAAGTCGGGCGTCCGAAGCGAGGGGTTGGCGATGGTCTCGACGTGGACGTAGGCGGTGTCGGCGTCGATAGCTTCCTCGTAGGCGTCGACGTCGAGCGTGTCGACGACGCGCGTCTCGATACCTCGTCGGGAGGCCATCTTCGAGAGATACGTCGCGGTGCCGCCGTACATATCCGAGGCGGCGACGACGTTGTCGCCGCTCTCCGCCAGAATGCTCGTCGCCGAGTCGAGCGCGGCCATGCCGGCGGCGGTCGCGACGGCGTCGGTGCCCCCTTCGAGCGCGGCCATCCGCCGTTCGAGGACACGCGTCGTCGGGTTGGCGATGCGCGAGTAGACGTACCCGTCTTCTTCGAGCGCGTAGAGATCCGCCGCGTAGTCCGCGTCGTCGAAGACGTAGGACGTGGTCTGATAGATGGGTGGTGCGCGAGCACCCGTCGCCGGGTCCGTGCGCTGTCCGGCGTGGAGGCTCCGGGTGTGGAAGCCACGGGTCATGTATACTACGCATATTTCTCGAATCTCTTATAACCCGTAGTTACGGCAATGCCTGCGGCTGTTCGGGGGTTTCTGAGGCGACAAGGGCTGAGAACGAGCGTTTCGGGAGTATATGTGACGTGTGCACGAGGCGCGGAGACGAACGCAGACACTCCCCAACCGCCACACCCCCGAGCACCACAGGGAAGAACACATCCCGGACCATTTACTCCCGTCCCTCCTATGACCGGTCGATGACAGAGGGCGAACTCGAGTCGGACGCCGAGAACCCGTATCTGCGAGACCCGCCGACTGCGTTCACGCCGGTCGACGAACTCACGCGCGAGGACGCCAGCGCGGAGGCAGACCGACTCCGCGAGGCGCTCCACGAACACGACCGCCGGTACTACGTCGAGGCGGACCCCCTCATCGCCGACCGGACGTACGACGCGCTGTTCGAGCGACTCCAGACGCTGGAGGAGGCGTTCGACCTCACCACCGCGGACTCACCCACCCAGCGGGTCGGCGGCGAACCGGTGGACGAACTCGCGACGGTGGAGCACGTCGCGCCGATGCTCTCTATCGACCAGTCCGTCGAGGAAGCGGACGTGCGGGCGTTCGACCGCCGCGTCCGCGACGCCGTGGGCGACGGTAGATACGTCTGCGAACCGAAGTTCGACGGCCTCTCGGTCGAGGTCGTCTACGACGACGGCGTCTTCCAGCGCGCGGCGACCAGAGGCGACGGACGGGCGGGCGACGACGTGACGGCGCAGGTTCGGACCATCCACGCCGTCCCGCTGCGGCTCCGAGGCGACCCGCCCGAGACGCTGGCCGTCCGCGGCGAGGTGTACATGCCGCGGGACGCCTTCACACAGCACAACCGCGAGCGGGTCGAAGCCGGGGACGAGCCGTTCGCCAACCCGCGCAACGCCGCCGCCGGGACGCTCAGACAGCTCGACCCCTCGGTGGTCGCAGAGCGGCCGCTCGCGTGTTTCTTCTACGACGTGATGGCCGCGAGCGAGGAACCCGAGACACAGACCGAGGCGCTGGAGCGCTTCGCCGACTGGGGGCTTCCCGTCGCCGACCGAGTGGAACACGTCGACGACGTCGACGAGGCCATCGCGTATCGGAACGAGTTGATGGCCGACCGCGACGACCTGAACTACGAGGTCGACGGGACGGTCATCAAGGTCGACAGCCGTGAGGCCCGCGAGGAACTGGGCGCGACCGCCCGGGCGGTCCGGTGGGCGTTCGCCTACAAGTTCCCGGCACGGCGGGAGGCGACCACGGTCGAAGACATCGTCGTGCAGGTGGGGCGGACGGGGCGGCTGACTCCTGTCGCCCTCCTCGACCCCGTCGACGTCGGCGGGGTCACGGTGTCGCGGGCGACGCTCCACAACCCCGACGAGATTACGAGCCTCGGCGTCGACGTCGGCGACCGCGTCCGGGTCAAGCGCGCGGGCGACGTCATCCCGCACGTCGACGAGGTGGTCGAGAAACGCGCCGACGGCGTCTTCGCGTTCCCCGACACCTGCCCGGTGTGCGACAGCCCCGTCGAGCGCGACGGCCCGCTGGCGTTCTGTACCGGCGGACTCGCCTGCGAGGCGCAACTCGAACGAGCCATCGAACACTACGGCTCGCGAAAGGGGCTCGATATCGAGGGACTCGGCGGCGAGCGCGTCGCGCAACTCGTCGACGAGGGGCTCGTCAGGGGGCTAGTGGACCTCTACCGCCTCTCTGTCGAGGACCTCGCCGAACTGGCGGGCTGGGGCGAACGCAGCGCCGAGAAGCTCGTCGGCGAGATCGACGAGGCGCGCGACCCCTCCCTCGACGACTTCCTCGCCGCGCTCGGCATCCCCGAAGTGGGGGCGTCGACGGCGCGGAACATCGCCCGGGAGTTCGGCTCGGTCGGCGCCCTGCCGCTGGACGACGCAGACGACTTCGAGGCGTTCGAAGAGCGCCTCCAGACCGTCCCGGACGTGGGGCCCACAGTCGCCCACCACGTCCGGGAGTTCTTCGAGAACCACGAGAACCGCGCCGCCATCCACGCCCTCTTGGGTGAGGTCGACCCACGGGACGTCGACGTCGAGGAGGGAGCGGCCCCGCTGGAGGGACTGACGTTCGTCTTCACCGGGTCGCTCGCCGTCTCGCGTTCGAAGGCGTCGGACCTCGTCGAACGCAACGGTGGCCGGGTGACGTCGTCGGTGAGTTCGAACACCTCCTACCTCGTCGTCGGCGACTCGCCCGGACAGAACAAGCGCGACGACGCCGCGGCGAACGACGTCGAAGAGCTACGAGAAGCGGAGTTCGAACGCCTGCTGGACGGGTACGGCGTCGCGTACCCGCCCGCGGAGTGACGGATAGACGTATTATCGACCTAATATAGCTTAGCCAGATCCGCGACAACCCTTATATTCCCTGGCGGCCCGGTGTGCAGCAATGGCAACGAAACAGACGGCAGTGAACACGTACCGGTGTCCCAGTTGTAGCGGCGTCCTGGCGTGCGTCGACGGCTCGTGGGGGTGTACCGAGTGTCGGTACGTCCCGACCCACGGCGCGGACTGACGGGACCGGTCGCACTGGGCGTCGGTCGTCGTGAGCGTCAGAGGTCCTGGTCGCGAAAGCTCCAGTAGCCGAGCAGCGGCGGCACGGCGATCCACGCCAGCAGCACGGCGAAGATGAACGGCCCCGTGAGGTAGAACGGGAGCGACTCCTGCAGCACCGGCGCGGCCTGCGCCTGCGTGAAGAAGCCCTCTTTCACCAGCCGAGCCTGGATCGGGTCGCCGAAGTACACCTCGGCGACCAGCGTCTCGTACGCCCGGAGCGGGTTGAGGTACTTCACGAGGAGTCGAAGCTTCACCGTGAGCGCCCCCGAGAGCGGCTCGACAACGGGCACGCGCTTCGCGATTTCGGTGAGTAACTGGGGGAAGCCGCGGGCGACGAACGACCACAGCAGGGCGAAGAGGAAGTACAGTCCCAGCGTCCCCAGCGTGGCCTGTCGACCCGAGCCCGCGGACGCGGAGACGCCGACGCCGATGGAGACGAAGGCGACGGCGAGCAACGCGGTGAGCGCGATCTGCGGGAAGAAGTGTCCGGGGACGATTCGCGTGCCTGTGGCGAGGAGCGCGACGAGCGCGATGAGGAAGCCGACGAGCGCCGGGATGACGACGACGGCGCTCCGGCCGGCAATCTTTCCGGCGATGACGTCCCGACGGGCGTGAGGGAGCGACAGCAAGAGCTTCAGCGTGCCCGACTCCCGCTCGTCGATGACGGCCCCGTACGAGGAGATGAGCGCGATGAACGCGAGCGCGAACGCGAGAAAGCCCGTGTACGAGAAGGAGAGAAAGCCCGAGGCGAAGAGGCCGAACAGCGAGTCGGAGGTGGCGTCGGGACCGCCGACGTAGGCGTAGAAGACGGTTGTCGTCCCGCCGAAGAAGAGGAGGAAGAACACCGAGAGTCCCCAGAGCCACCGCGAGCGGACGGCGTCTTCGAAGTCCTTCTGGGCGACGGCCTGCCAGCTCATGTGCGGGCCTCCGTGTCGGCGTCCGTCTCACTCGCCGTGGCGCGCTCGACGGTCCCGTCACCGGGGTCACCCGTCGCCTCGCCGGTGTAGCTGAGGAAGAGGTCTTCGAGTGAGGCCTCCTCGGTCTTGAAGTCCTCGACGGTCACCCCGGCGGACTCGAGCGCGCCGATGACGCGGGTCTTCGCGTCGCTCGAACACGAGACGGTGAGTGTCTCGCGGTCCAGGTGGGCGTCGTCCACTCCTTCGAGGCCGCGAACCGTCTCGACCGCCCCGTCGACCGCGCCGCCGACGGTGACGACGAGGCGGGTGTCGCCGCCGCGCGCGTCGCGCAGGCCCTCGATGCTGTCCTGTGCGACGAGTTCGCCGCCGCGGAGGATACCGACGCGGTCGCAGACGGCTTCGACCTGCCCGAGGACGTGGCTCGAGAAGAAGACGGTCGTCCCCCGGTCGGCCTCGTCGCGGACGATGTCGCGCATCTCCTTCGCGCCTGCGGGGTCGAGCCCCGAGGAGGGTTCGTCGAGGACGAGCAGGTCGGGGTCGCCGACGAGCGCCATCCCGAGGACGAGTCGCTGGCGCATCCCTTTCGAGTACTCGTCGGCCCGGCGGTCGGCGGCGTCGGCGATGCCGACGCGTTCTAAGACCGCGTCGGCGTCGACCTCGACGTCTTTCGAGCGGGCGGCGAAGTCGATGTGTTTCCGGCCGGTGAGGCGGGTGTACACGTCGTACCCTTCGGGGAGTACGCCCGTCCGCCGTCGGACGGCGACGCTGTCGGCCTGGGCGTCCATCCCCAGGACGCGGACGTCACCGGAGGAGGGTCTGACGAAGTCCAAGAGCATGTTGATGGTCGTCGACTTCCCCGCGCCGTTCGGCCCGAGGAAACCGTACACCTCGCCTGTTTCGACCCGGAGGGAGAGGTCGCGGACGGCGGTGACATCGCCGAACCGTTTCGTCACTCCGTCGAGTTCGATGGCGGCCATGGGATGGCCTTGTCCCACCACGGAATAAAGGGTTTAGGTCCCGCTATCAGCGCTGACCCCTGGAGCGGAGTCAGATCTCGTCGTCGGGGTCGTGGCGGTCGGCCATCCTGGCGGCCTCGGTGGCGTAGCGCTCCCGGTCCGTGGCGTCGACGGCGGCGAGTTGCGCCTCGTCGGCGTCGATGGCGGCAGTGATGCGGGTCCCACGCTGGTGTAACACCGTCGCCGCGATCTCCTTTCGGAGCGCGCGCTCGCCGTCGGGGGTGGCGTAGACCAGCGTGATGAGGTTCCGGTCGTCGTACGAACGCTCGACCAGCCAGGCACGGACGGTGGCATCGTCGTCAGCGTCAGGGTCGACGTCGGCCATACCGGCGATTCGGGGCGCGGGGTTATACAGACTGGCATGTTCGGGCGCTCGAGCGACTCGACACCGCGTCCCGACTGTGACGACTGGTATCACGAGTGCTTCTGTCAGCACCGAAGATATACCGACACAGTTTGGCTGGCACTTAATAGTCTGGCCGTTCATCTGTTGCGATGATGGGGGAGAACACAGACAGTGGGGGACCCACAGGAGTGTTGACGAATCGGCGACGACAGCTGGTGCTCAGCCAGTTGCAGGACCACGAGTCGATGGCGCTGCGCGACCTCGCGGAACAGATCGCCGTAAACGACCTGCAGACGGACATCGAGTCGCTCAGCGAGGAGGTGATCGACGAGGTGGAGATCGCGCTCCACCACGTCCACACGCCCAAACTGGCCGGGGCGGGCTACGTCGAGTACGACTCACACAGCCAGGTCGTCTCGTTGACCGAGACGGGGCGCCAGGCGTCGATCGAGACCCAGTGCGACCGGGTCGACTCGACGTCGGCCAGCCGGGTCTCGGTCGACCTCTGTCCCGAGACGGTCGACCTGCTCCACGACCTCATCCGGCGCGACGACCGGTTCGGAGCGCGGATGGACTACGACGAGGTCATCGCGACCGTCCTCGCCGACGCCGGACCGGACGTCGGGCGGGAGAGCGAAGAGGAAGCGAAGTAGCGGTCCGGCCCCGTTTCTCGGCTCGAATCGCGTCTGACAGCGGCCGCCACCTGCGGGTGTGAGTCCGCCCGCCGGTGCGGGACGAACCCCCGGAACAGCCGACGCGAAACCTCAAAGCCCGTCGGCCCGCTAGCGGGGGCGTGGAACCGAACGAGGTCCGGGCGCGCGCGAACGACCTGCCGCGACAGCCCGGAGTGTACCAGTTCCTCGACGGGGACGCCACGCTGTACGTCGGGAAGGCGGTCGACCTCCGGAGCCGTGTCCGGTCGTACGCCGACCCGCGCGGGGAACGTATCCGCCGGATGGTCGCCGCGGCGGAGACGGTCGACGTCGCGGTGACGGAGACGGAGACGCAGGCGCTCTTGCTCGAAGCGAACCTCATCAAGCGCCACCAGCCGCGGTACAACGTCCGGCTGAAGGACGACAAGTCCTACCCGCTCGTCCAGTTGACCGACCATCCGGTGCCGAGAGTCGAGGTGACGCGCGACCCCGAGCCGGGCGCGACGGTGTTCGGCCCCTACACCGACAAGGGGCAGGTCGAGACCGTCGTGAAGGCGCTCCGGGAGACCTACGGCCTTCGGGGATGCTCCGACCACAAGTACAGCGGTCGCGAGCGCCCGTGTCTCGACTACGAGATGGGACTCTGCTCGGCGCCGTGTACCGGGGAGATCGGCGAGGACGCGTACGGCGAGGACGTCGAGTCGACAGTTCGGTTCTTCGAGGGCGAGACCGGCGTCCTCGCGGACCCCTTGCGGAGAGAGATGGAGGCCGCGGCACAGAGCCAGGAGTTCGAGCGGGCCGCACACCTCCGCGACCGGCTCTCGGTGGTCGAGTCGTTTCACGGCGGCGGCGAGGAGGCCGTCAGCAGTCGGCGCGACGAGCGCACCGTCGACGTCCTCGGGGCGAGCGTCGAGGGCGACCGGGCGGTCGTCGCCCGACTGCACGCCGAGCGGGGCCAGCTCGTCGACCGGTCGCGACACCACCTCGACGCACCCGAGGGGAGCGACGCGGCCACCGCGGCGCTGTTCAGCGCGTTCCTCCCCCAGTACTACGCCGAGCGCGACTTGCCCGACACCGTGCTCCTCTCGGAGCGCCCCGACGACGAGGACGTGATCGCGTGGCTCGAAGCCGAGGGCGTCGCGGTCCGCGTCCCGGGGAGCGGCCGGGAGGCGAAGCTGGTCGAACTCGCGCTGAAGAACGCCCGGCGAACCGACGGCGAGCCCGACGGCGTCGGCGAACTCGGTGCGGCGCTCTCGATTCCACGACCCGAGCGCATCGAGGGCTTCGACGTGAGCCACGCGCAGGGGCGGGCCGTGGTCGGAAGCGACGTCTGCTTCGTCGGCGGCGACTCCGACACGGCCTCGTACCGGCGAAAGAAGCTCTCTGAGGGCAACGACGACTACCTGCACATGCACGAACTCGTCGCGTGGCGCGCCCGACGGGCCGTCGAGGGCCGCGACGACCGGCCCGACCCCGACCTCCTCCTGGTCGACGGGGGCCGCGGGCAGTTAGACGCCGCTCGTGCCGCTCTCGACGAGGTCGGGTGGGACGTGCCGGTGGTGGCGCTCGCGAAAGAGGAGGAGGTGGTCGTCACCACCGAACGGACGTACGACTGGCCGGCCGACCATCCCGGACTCCACCTCCTCCAGCGTGTGCGCGACGAGGCGCACCGCTTCGCCGTGCAGTACCACCAGACCCTTCGCGACGACGTCTCGACGGTGCTCGACGACATCGACGGCGTCGGGCCCGCGACGAGAAAGCGGCTCCTCCGGCGCTTCGGGAGCGTCGACGCGGTGCGGACGGCCTCGCTCGACGACCTCACCGACGTGCCCGGTATCGGGGAGAAGACGGCAAGAACGCTCAGCGAGCGTCTCTAACGCCCGCTCGACCCCACAGGCGTTCGGGTCGGAGCAGCAGCCACCCCGCGAGGAATCCCCACGGAATCACGACGACGAGTCCCGTGACGGTCGGACCGAGGAGCAGCGACTCGGCGGGGCGCGAGACCACCAGGCCGATGCCGCCGACGGCGTTGACGGCACCGTGGCCGAGCGCGGCCGGCCAGACGCTCTTCGCCCGGAGCGTCACCCACGCGAGAAACGTGCCCGTCGAGACCGTCATCACGACCATCGCGAGCATGCCGGTCCAGGGCGCGCCGGGGTAGCCGACGCCGTAGTTGTACCCCATCGCGATGACCGGCCAGTGCCAGACGCCCCAGACGAGGCCGACGAGGCCGACGGCGATGCGTGGCCCCAGCGGGAGGAGCTTCGGGAGGAGGTAGCCGCGCCAGCCGAACTCCTCGCCGAACGCGAAGACGGTGTTGATGGCCGGGCCGACGGTGAGCGCCGCGACGAGTTGGGTACCGACGACGAGGGTGGGTGACAGCGGCGCGTCGGCGGGCAGGACCGAACTGATCGTCGAGAGCGTCGGGTCGAACCGGGACGGGAAGACGGCGAAGTAGAGACCGACGCCGGCCAGCGTGAGCGCGGCCGGCCCGACCCACGCGAGGAGGTACGAGCGGGGGGCGGAACGAAGGTTCGGGCGGAGTACGGCGCGAGCGTCGGCGACCCCCTCTCCGGTCATGAGTCGCGTCAGGACGTGGGCGGCTGCAGGGGCGAACATGTAGCCGGTGGCGAGCAAGACCGTACCGAGCGAGAGTCCGGCGACGAGCGGCGGGCTGTCGCGGAGCCCACCCGTGAGCGCGATGACGCCGCCGACCGCCCAGGCGATACCGAACGCGAGGACCGAGAAGACGAGGACGCGGCGACGCTCGACCGAGGCGGACGGCGTCGGCGTGAACGGGGACGAAGCGACCGGGGTGGAGGGCTGTGACATGCACGGCTAGACGCGTCGGCCGCGAGCAAAAACGTGGGTGTCGGTGCGGGTCGTGGGGACCGTGGCGTGGTGTGGCCGGTTCAGAGGTCGGCCGTCATCTTCTCGTACTGCGTCGAGAGCTTCTCGGAGGCGTCTTCGAGGAGTCCCTGCTCGTAGTCGTCGAGGTCCCACTCGACGACCTCCTCGACGCCGTTCGAACCGAGCTTGACGGGGACGCCGAACGCGGTGTCTTCCTGTCCGAACTCGCCGTCGAGTTTGACCGAGCCGGGGAGGACCGCGCCGGTGTCCCGGAGGACGGCCTCGGTCATGTGGGCGACGCCCGTCGCCGGGCCCCACTGGGTCGCGCCCTTGCGGGAGATAACGTCCATCGCCGACTCCTGGAGGTCGGCGAGAATCTCCTCCTTCTCGTCGTCGGTGAACGACGGGTCGGCACCGTCGACGCGGACCTTCGAGAAGACGGGTACCTGCGCGTCGCCGTGCTCGCCGAGGATGGTCGCCTCGACGTTCCTGACGGGGACGTCGAAGCGCTCCGAGAGGACGTAGCGGAAGCGCGCCGAGTCGAGCCGACCGCCGAAGCCGATGACCTTCTCGGGCGCGCGGTCGCCGACCTCGTAGAGGTGGCGGTTGAGCAGGTCGACCGGGTTCGACGTCGTGATGGAGACGAAGTCGTCGTTGTACTCGGCGAGCGAGTCGTGGATGTCCTGCATGATGGGCGCGTTGTCGCCCGCGAGGTCGATACGGGTCTGCCCCTCTTTCCGGGGGATGCCCGCCGTGATGACGACGACGTCGGAGCCCTCGGTCGCCTCGTAGCCGCCCTGGACGACGCGCGTGTTCGAGTCGTAGGCGATGCCGTGGTTCGTGTCGGCGGCCTGGCCGACCGTCTTGTCCTCCATCTTCGGGATATCGACGAGGACGAGTTCGTCGCAGATGTCCCGAAGGGCGATGTTGTATCCAGCCGCTGCGCCGACGGTGCCGGCGGCGCCAACCACGCTAACTTTCGTCATACCGTTTCGAAACGGTGCGGGACCCCGATTAAACGCTTCGGAACGGCCGAACGGCCCGGTACGTCCGGGCGCGGCCGCGGCCGCGTCGGGACGAGTCGCGCACGTCGCCGACCCCGGTGGGTTTTTCGACTCGAATCGCATGGATGGACGTATGAGCGACTTCGACAAGGAGGCAGAGCGACAGAAGCTTCGCGAGAAGTTCGACCACGACCGCGAGAAACGCAAGGAGACGGAGCGGATGAGCCAGCTCCTCCTGCAGGGGGCGACGATGACGAACCGCCACTGCGACGCGTGCGGTGACCCGCTCTTCCGTTATCAGGGGCAGGTGTTCTGTCCGACCTGCGAGGGGCGCGCACAGGAGGCCGAGGGGCAGACGGGGGACACGGCACGGCCGGAATCGGGCGCGGAGGCGACGGAAACACCCGCGACGGCGGAGGCCGAGCGGGGTGACACCGCCGCGGTCAGCGCGCTCGACGCCACTGCCGCCGGACATCCGGAGCCGGCGGTCGACGCCCCCACCGAGGACGGCGACGGGCAGACACCCACAGGAGCAGAGACGGAGACGGACGCGAACGTGGCGACAGGAGTGTCGACGGCCACGGAATCCACTCGCGTGAGCGCGCGCGGAACGGACGAGAACGACCGCGACGAACTCGCCGCCGCACGCGCCTCGCTGGTCCGGACGTTGCAGCACCATGCCCAGGCGGCCGAGGCCGCCGACGGGCCACGGCGGGCGAGAGAACACCTGTCGGCCGCGCGCGAGGCCGCCGAAGCGCTTGCGGCCCTCGACGAGCGTCGCTGAGGCGGCTACTCCTCGTCCTCGTCGTCGTCCTTGTCACCATCGCCGTCACCGTCACTATCGCTGTCCTCGCTGTAGGCGTAGTCGCTCCCGACGACCTCCCGGATGCGCTGTGCGGTCTTCGTCCCGACGCCTCGGACCTCCTGTAACTCCTCTTCGGTGGCAGTCATCACGGCTTCGACGCTCCCGAGCGACGCGAGGAGCGACTGCGCCGTGACCGGGCCGACGTCCGCAATCGCGCCGACGACGTACTCTTGCTGTTCGTCGAGCGTCTTCGCCGCCTTCTCCCCGTGGACGCTCACGGTCCGGTCCCGTTCGGTCTGTTCGCGCGAGGCGAGGGTCGCGAGGAGTTCGGTGGTGTCGGTCTCGTCTCGGGTGTGGAGGACGCTCACCCCGAAGTCCACCGCGAGCGACGCGATGGCCCCGCGGATCGCACCGGGGTGGATGTTCCGCTCCTCGTACAGGCCGTCGCCCTCGATGACGACCACGGGACGGGGGTAGTGGCGAGACATGTCGCGGGCCTGTCCGAACAGCGAGCGGTCCCCGCCGGTGAGGGTGTCGAGGAAGTCCGAGACGGTCTTGCGCTCGACGACGACGCGGTCCGAGCAGACGTAGTCGCCGACCGCGAGCGTCTCCAGTCTCGTTCTGAGCCCCTCGCGCGTCGAGAGGTCGCGAGCGATGGTCGAGTCGAGTTCGCGCTGGTCGACGACGACCTCCACCACGTCGGGGTCGTCCGTCGAATCCGCGGTCGCGACGGTCCCCTCGGGGTCGTCGTCTGACTCGGCTTCGGTGTCGTCACCGTCGGAGTCCGCCGCCTCCACGGAGTCGGTGTCGTCGGTCGCGTCGGTCCCGTCCGTCTCCGCTGTGGTGGCCGCGAACTCCGTCAGCGACGAGTCGCGGGCGCTCCCGCCAGTGGCGGCGGCCGGGCCGGAGTCGGCGTCGCTCGTCGCGTCGGGGGTCGTGCGCTCGCCGTTCTCGCCGCCCGCCGCCTCGAACTCCTCGAGGGTCGTCTCCTCGAGTTCGCGTTCGAGTTCGTCGGCGACGCCTTTCAGGTCACGGAGTTCTTCGGCCATCTCCCGCTCGCGGCGTCGCGAGATCCAGAAGAACGCCTCGTCGCGCGTGTCCTCGGCGAGGAGGACGACGACGCGTCCCTCGGCCTGCCGACCGGTTCGGCCCTTGCGCTGGATGGACCGAATTGCGGTGGGGACCGGTTCGAAAAAGAGTACGAGGTCGACTTCGGGAACGTCCAGCCCCTCTTCGGCGACGGAGGTGGAGACGAGCACCTCGAACTCGCCGGCGCGGAACTCGTCGAGCGTCTCCTGTTGCTCCGTCTGGGTCATCCCGTCGGAGCCGTCGGTGTCCGACTGTCCGACGAACTTCCGGACGTGGAACGACTCGGCGAGGAAGTCGACGAGCGCCTCGGCGGTGTCGCGCGACTCGGTGAAGACGATGACGCGTTCGCCGCCGCCGATGCCGAGCGTCTCGGCCAGCAGGATGCGCGTCTGGGAGAACTTCGGGTGGATGCCGTCGTACGATTCGGCGAGGCGCATCGCTTCTCTCACCTTGGGCTCGGAGACGAGTCGCTGGCTCGCCTTCGACGCCCCCGACGAGCGGGCGGCGTTGCGCTGGCGCTCGAAGTACCGCCGCACGGATTCGACCGACTGGGTCTCGACGAGTTCGACGGCCCGGCGGAGCTTCATCACCTCCGCGTGAATCGACATCCCCTGATACCCCTCGGACTTCCCGGCGTTGATGAGTCGCTGGAGGTCCGCGCGCATCCCGTTGAGCTGCTTCTGGGAGAGGTCGGGCGAGGTGGCGTTCGTCACCCCCATCTCCTTTAGCTTCTCCAGTCGGTCCGTGATGACCGCGTTGAGCGCGTCCCTGATGTCGAGGACCTGGTCGGGGAGCTGGATGCGGTTCCACTCGACCTCGGTGTCGTGGGTGTAGTCGGCGACGTCGCTATCCTCGTCGGTCATCACCTCGACGTTGGAGAGACCGAGGTTCTCACACACCTGGACGATGGCCTCCTTGTCGCCGCCGGGGGAGGCGGACATCCCGGTCACCAGCGGGTCCGCGGCGTCCGCGAGGTAGCGCTCGGCGATGTAGACGTACGAGTAGTCGCCGGTCGCGCGATGACACTCGTCGAAGGTGAGGTGTGTCACCCGGTCGAGCGAGATACGGTTCCCGATGAGGTCGTTCTCGACGACCTGCGGGGTCGCGATGACGACCCGTGCGTCCGCCCAGAGGGCGGCGCGGTCGTCGGGGCGGACCTCGCCGGTGAAGACGACGATATCGTCGTCGGGAATCGAGAGCGCCTCGCGGTAGAAGTCGGCGTGTTGCTGGACGAGCGGCTTCGTTGGGGCGAGCATCAGCGACGTGCCGCCGCGTTCGTGGAGCCGTTCGGCCGTGACGAGCAGCGAGACAGTCGTCTTTCCCAGCCCGGTGGGGAGACAGACGAGGGTGTGCTCGCCCATCGCGGCGCTCGCGAGGCTGAGCTGGTACCGGCGCTGTTCGATGAACGCCGGGGAGAGCAGGGGGTGGTCGACGTACGCGTCCTCGGACGTGGCCGCCATTGCGCTTGAGGTTGCGCGTCTCACCGGTTAAGCGTTGGCGAACCGCGGTGAAAGTGAAACGGCGGGTCCGAGCGGGGTGGTCACTGGCTCTGGCTGTTCGACGGCTGGGTCGCAGTCCAGCGGTCGTCCGTGGGCCGGCCGGCGGACGGCTGTGCCGCGGCGGCGTCGACGTCGCAGACCACGTCCGGAACGCGGTCACCGACGAGTTCGGCCCACTCGGCGACTCTGGACGGACGCGTGTGGGATGTCATAGCTGGCTCGGGAGGGTGGTTCTCGAACCGAGGATATAACGGTTGTGTCCACTCTCACGCGGCGGGAACAAAGGGAGCAGGGCGCACGCCGACGTCACCAGACGCCCTGGACGCGGTCCATCCAGGTGACGACGACGACGTGCGGGAGCGTGAGCGCCGCGATACCGACGAGGTACAGCGCGAGCAACGCGTCGCTGTCGGCCAGTCCCGTCGGCGACGAGGGAACCGCGAGCGCCAGGCCGGCGAAGAGCAGGAGCGAGACAGCCGTCAGGGGAGCGGCGTCGCGGGCGAAGCGACGAAGCGCCCCGACGGCATCGCCGGTCGTGAGCGCGTGCTGTGCGTCGGGATCGACGGCGAGCAGGCGAGCGATGTGGCGGAGGGCGTGCCAGAGGGTGAAGTAGAGCCCGACCGCGAGGACGGGCGGAAGGACGGCGAAGAAGACCCAGAGGAGGGTGAGTTCGGCGGCGTCGACGAGCCAGGGACGGGCGGCAGCGCCCCGGCGGACGCGCCAGGCACCGACTGCGAGCGCGAGCACGGTGAGCGCGAAGAGACCGCCGCCGGCGACGAGGCGGGCCGTGGGGGTGAAGAAGGGGGTGAGCGCCGCCGGTGACCCGTCGAAGAGAGCGACGAACGCGGCGACGACGCGGCGGTACGCGGCGGGGTGAAACGCGAGCGGCGCGAGCATCGGGAGGCCGCCGCGAACGACGAGCGAGAGCGCGCGCTCGGCGCGGGTGGGCAGGTGTTCGACGTTGAGGAGTGCGAGGAGCGCGTACACGTCGCCCTGCCCCCAGTGGAACCCCGTGAGCGCGATGAAGAAGACGGCCGCGGAGACGGGCGCGACGAACCACCACGCGAGATACGCGCCCCCACAGAGGAGGTACAGCAGGCCGACGACGAGCATCGACCGTCTCTCGCTCCCGTCGACGGTGCGGGCGGGCGCGAGGTGGTCGACGGCACCGTGAGGGAGGCCGAAGACGAGGGCGCTCAGGGCGAAGGGGAGGTACACGAGGACGTCCGGGAGTGACTCGACGAACGGGGCGAGGAGGACGGCCACGCCGAGCGCGAGCCACGAGGGACGGACCGCCGCCGTCGACAGCGTTCGTCGGACGACGGACGGAAGTGGCTCGGAGACGGCGGCGCGCGCGGACGACGACAGGCTCATCGTCCCCGGTCCGTGGAGGGATGCTCCCGCGCGGTCGGGTCCGGATTCGAGTTCGGAGACGAGACGCGGGGCGTGACGGGGTCTCGCTCCGTCTCGGTGACGGCTCCGGTGTCCATCCGGTCGGCATCGAGGGTGAGTCGACCCCAGCGGTGCATCACCCACTCGAAGAGCACCAGGCCCTGGACGACGAGGAGGTTCGTCACGAGGAAGAAGACGGCCTCCTCGAGCGGGAGGCCGAGGATGTCGACGCCGAGCGTCTGGGTCCCCGAGATGGTCCACACGCCGAGGCCGATGGCCACCCGGTCGGCGAACCACAGGTACAGCGTCGGGATGGCCACGGCGACGGGCCACTCACGACGCATGCGGACGAGGTAGCCGCCGCCGACGGCCCACTGGAGCGCCAGGAGGGGACAGGCCCACAACAAAATCGCACCGAGGTAGTAGCCCGACGTCGTGGTGAGGAGGACGCCGCCGAGGGCGCTCAGGGCGAGAAAGCCGACGCCGCCAGTGAGACGGGGGCGAAGCCTGGTGTCGCGCTGCTCGAACGCGGGCGAGAAGCCCATCGTGTAGAGGAACAGTCCCGAGAGGACCGGCTGGAGGACGAAGAAGAGGTACTCTTCGACGGGAGCGGAGCCGAGGTAGGCGACGACGGTCCCCTCGCCGTACCACCAGACGCCCTGGTCGATGAGGTAGTTGTCCCACGGAGTGGTGTAGACGAGCGCGAGGAACGTGATGGCACCGAGGCCGGTGAGCGCCACGCGGCGTCGCGTCGGCGGGAGCGACGGTGCGGCTCGGAGGAGTAACGCGAGCGGTGGGAGGATGAACACGAGATGGAACCCGAGGTAGGTGAGCCTCATCCGCGTCCACGCACCGCCGACGTCTTCGAACGGGTGGTCGTCATCGCTCGACGGGGAGGAGGGACGCGAGCGGGATGAAGCTCACGGCCACCGGGGTGTGCGCCGAACGAGGTACTTCAACGTTCTGGCCGAGAGAGGCGCGCTCGAATCGGATATCGACTTTTTTCCTCAATCTGCCATCAAATATAAGTCGAGGTCATCCCTAGCCGCGAACGGGTATGGCACAACCAGGCGCAGGCCTCGAATCGATAGCGCTGTGGATCGGCACGATCGGGATGACACTCGGCACCCTGTACTTCGTCGGACAGGGATGGTCCGTACGTGACCCCGACCAGCAAGAGTACTACATCATCACCATCTTCATCGCCGCTATCGCGGCGGCGGCGTACTTCGCAATGGCCACGGGGTACGGCCTCATCGAGGTGTCAGTGCAGGGGCTCGGGACGCTCGACATCTACTGGGCCCGCTACGCGGACTGGCTGTTCACGACACCACTGTTATTGCTGGACCTCGCACTGTTGGCAGGAGCCGATCGGAACACGATCTACACCCTCATCGGGCTGGACGTGTTCATGATCGGCACGGGTCTCGTGGGCGCACTGGCAACCGAGGGACAGCTGTTCCGCATCATCTGGTGGGCGATCAGCACGGGCGCACTCCTCGTGCTCCTGTACGTCCTGCTCGGCTCGCTGTCGGAGCAAGCCAGCAAGCAGTCCGGCGAGGTCGGTGCCCTGTTCAGTCGGCTCAGGAACCTGATCCTCGTCCTCTGGTCGGCGTATCCGGTGGTCTGGATTCTCGGAACCGAGGGCGGCTTCGCCATCATCCCGCTGGGAATCGAGACGGCAGCGTTCATGGTCCTCGACCTGTCGGCGAAGGTCGGCTTCGGGATCATCCTGCTGCAGAGCCGCGACGTCCTCAGCGCGGCGAGTGGGACGGGCGCTTCGGCGACAGCGGACTGACGCGAAACCGACCGGTCGCGACGCGAGACGTCATTTTTTGCCGCGCCACCACCCGAGAGTGAGAGCGACAGCGACAGCGCCGAGCGGCGTGAACGTCCGGAGCGACCGTCGGCTCAGACGATCCGCTCGCCGTCGTCGTCGAACAGCTTGATGGCGTCGACCGGACAGACGCGCGCGGCGTACTCGGCGTCGAACTTCGCGTCCTCGGGCACCTCGCGGACGAAGACGCCGTCTTCCTCCTCGGCGTCGACGAGGTCGGCCTTGCCGTCGTCGAGGTTCTTCTCGAACGCCTCCCACTCGTCGACGCACTGGAACATCCCGATGCAGGTGTCGCGGTCGTACTCGATGTGCATGGCTCGGGGTAGACTGGCGGGGGGTTTAGACGTGGCGCCCAGACGCGGACAGGTCGCCGCCACACCGCCACACCGCCGCGCACGCGACCCGAAACCCTATACTCCGAAAGGAACCAAACGGGCGGTAGATGAACCCCGCCGACGTCCCCGGACTGCCCGAGGGGGTCGCAGACCGACTCCACGAGGAGGGTATCGAAGCGCTGTACCCACCGCAGGCCGAGGCGGTGAACGCGGGCGTCACCACGGGCGAGAGCGTCGTCGCGAGCGTCCCCACGGCCTCGGGGAAGACGCTCGTCGCCGAACTCGCGATGCTCTCGGCGATTCGGCGCGGAGGGAAGGCGCTCTACATCGTCCCCCTCCGCGCGCTCGCCTCGGAGAAGAAAGCCGAGTTCGAGCGGTGGGAAGAGCTGGGCTTCACCGTCGGGGTCTCCACCGGGAACTACGAGTCCAGCGGCGAGTGGCTCGCCTCCCGCGACATCATCGTCGCCACGTCGGAGAAGGTCGACTCGCTCGTCCGGAACGACGCGCCGTGGATCGACCAGCTCACGTGCGTCGTCGCCGACGAGGTCCACCTCGTCGACGACCGGAACCGGGGGCCGACGCTGGAGGTGACGCTGGCGAAGCTTCGACGCATCAACCCCGGCCTTCAGGTGGTCGCGCTCTCCGCGACGGTCGGCAACGCCGACGAGATCGCCGAGTGGCTCGACGCGAACCTGGTCGACGCCGACTGGCGCCCCATCGACCTCCGGACGGGCGTCCACTACGGCAACGCGATCACGTTCGACGACGGCTCACAGCGGGAGGTTCCGGTCGACGGCAAGCGCCAGACGCCGGCGCTCGTCGACGACGCGCTCGTGGGCGACGGTGACCACGGACAGGGCTCGTCGCTAGTGTTCGTCAACTCCCGGCGCAACGCCGAGGCGGCGGCGAAACGCCTCGGCGACGTCACGTCAAAGCGACTCACGGGCGAGGAGACGCGGGAGTTACGCGAACTCGCCGACGAAGTCGAGGACGTCTCGGACACGGAGACGTCGACGGACCTCGCGCGCGCGGTCAGGAAAGGCGCGGCGTTTCACCACGCGGGACTGGCCCCGAAGCACCGAGAGCTCATCGAGGACGCCTTCCGGGCCCGACTCGTCAAGTGCGTCTGTGCCACCCCGACGCTGGCGGCGGGGGTCAACACACCCGCACGACGGGTCGTCGTCCGCGACTGGCAGCGGTACGACGGGGAGTTCGGCGGGATGAAGCCGCTCGACGTGCTCGAAGTGCATCAGATGATGGGACGGGCGGGGCGGCCCGGACTGGACCCCTACGGCGAGGCCGTGTTGCTGGCGAAGGATTACGACACGCGCGACGAACTGTTCGAGCGGTACGTCTGGGCGGAGCCCGAGGCCGTCCAGTCGAAGCTCGCCGCCGAGCCCGCCCTGCGGACACACCTCCTCGCCACCGTCGCGTCGGGGTTCGCGCACACCCGGTCCGGACTGCTGTCGTTTCTCGACCGGACCCTGTACGCGACCCAGACGGACGACCCCGACTACCTGGCGCAGAAGGCCGACACCGTCCTCGACTACCTGGAGCGGAACGACTTCCTCACGCGCGAGCGCGAGGACGACGACGTGCGGCTGAAGGCGACGGGGTTGGGCCACACCGTCTCCCGGCTCTACCTGGACCCGATGAGCGCGGCCGAGGTGGTCGACGGTCTGGCGTGGGGCGACGAGAACGAGCGCGAGATGCGACGACGGCTCGACGGCGTGGAGTCGACTACGGGCGGGAGTAGGACGAAGGAGACGGAAGCCGGTGGCTTCCAGACGGCGAGCGAGTTGGTGGCAGAGAGCGAGAGAGCGGACGAGAGCGACGGAGACGGGCAGGAAGCGGACGAGAGCGACCGCACCTATCCCACGCCGCTCGGGCTGTATCACCTCGTCTCCCGCACCCCGGACATGTACGAACTCTACCTCAAGTCGGGAGACAGAGAGCGGTACACCGAGGAGTGTTACGAGCGGGAGGCCGAACTCCTGGGTCGAACGCCCTCCGAATACAGCGACACGCAGTTCGAGTCGTGGCTCTCGGCGCTGAAGACGGCACGACTCCTCGAGGACTGGGCGAACGAGGTCGACGAGGACCGCATCGCCGAGCGGTACGGCGTCGGCCCGGGTGACATCAGGGGGAAGGTCGACACGGCGACGTGGCTCCTCGGCGCGGCCGAGCGCATCGCCGGCGACCGCGGCTTCGACGCCGTCGCGGTGCGCGAAGCGAAAAAGCGCGTCGAGTACGGCGTCCGCGACGAACTGCTCGACCTCGCGGGGGTGCGGAACGTCGGCCGGAAACGCGCACGACGGCTGTACGAGGCCGGCATCGAGACCCGCGCGGACCTCCGCGACGCGGACAAGTCGGTCGTCCTGGGGGCCCTTCGGGGGCGGCGGAAGACCGCCGCGTCCATCCTCGAGAACGTCGGCCGGCAGGACCCGTCGATGGACGACGTCTCGGCCGACGAGTCGACGGCGCAGGCGGTGGCCGAGGGGACGGAGGCGGAGGGGTCAGCCTCGGGAGGGGGAAGCGACACCGAGAGCGACCAGGCGAGCCTGGGAGACTTCGGATGAGGCTGGTCGAGGGAGTCGCAGACGTCGACGACGTCGGGGCGTTCGTCGAGCGGCTGGATGCCGTCGGAGCGCGCCACGGCGTGACGGTCCAGGCGTTCGACGCGCGGTACGTCGTCTCGCGCGCGCACCTCGAACGCGCCGTCGAACTCGCCGAGAGAGCGTTCGAGCGGGGAGCGAACGTCGCCCACGACCGCGGTGTCGAGATACTCCTCTACGCGGCCGGCCGTCGACAGATCGACCGGGCGCTCACCATGGGCGTCTCGCCCGGCGAACAGTCGGTCGTCGTCCTCGTCGACGCTGGAGACGACGACGGAGCGGCCGAAGACGAGGCGGCCGCCGCCGTCGAGCGGGAGTTGCGCCCGGCGTCGACGCTGGGGGCGTTCGACGAGGGGCGCGTCAGGGAGTACTTCGACGTGGGAGCGCGCGAACTCGCCGTCGTCGACGGGCGTCTCGCGGACGTCGTCCTCGAGCGGGTGGCGCTCCTCGACGTCGAGAAGTGAGCGCGCCCCTGTTGCGTCGTCCGCAGACTCGAGTGTGTCATCCAGAGGTGGTGTTCGGCTGACCGACACGTTCTGGTCGCTGCGGTCCCTTTCGTCACAGATGACCGTTCGAAGGCTGTGGGCCGCCGTCAGGCGGTGGACACCGTGGGTCATCGTGGCACCCCGGCGGTACGTGGGACGGGGCGACGAGTGGGGTTCGTTCGACTTCGAGTCGTGGTCCGAGCGGTACGAGTGGCGCGAGGACGAGTGGAACGGGTGGGTCGACGTCGCACGGCGGCCGGACGACACCGTCGCGGACGAGACTGGCGACTGTGAGGATTACGCGCTCGTCGCGGCGTCGTGGGCGCTCGCGAGGGGCCGGACGCCCGTCGGGGTGGGCTTTTGTTTCACCCCGTGGCTCCCGGTTCCGAGACACGCCATCGCCTACGACCGCGACAGGGTGTACTCGAGCGGCGAGGTTCGCGAGGAGAGCGTCGACGCGTTCCTCGACCGGACGGAGTACGCGTGGGCGCTTCGGCGTCGACTCGCCTGAGAGCGGCGACTGACCGGACCAGTCCGAGCGAGTGCGGGCGCGGAACATTCAATCCGTTGACGGGCCAAGTGGGAGGTATGTACCGAGTGCTGTTCCCGGAAGGACAACTGGAGTGTGCACACTACGAACGGACGGAGTACGGCGTCGACCTCTACGACGACGAAGAGGAGCTGGTGGCGTTCATCCCCTACGCGAACCTCCACGCGGTCATCGACGACGCGGGGTTCGACGACGACGAGACGGAGCCGTCGGTCATCTGAGCCTGGCTGACGGACTAGACGCTCGAAGGACGAGCGAGAGAGAAGTAGTCCCACCAGGATTCGAACCTGGGTCGTTGCCCCCAGAAGGCAACAGGATTGGCCACTACCCCATGGGACTGCATACTGAACGAAGACACACCGAAACAAAACGCTGTCGCTTCATTTCGAGGGTGGAATCGTCTCCCACGCGGAGGGTCCACGGGCCGGATAGACGGGCGAAGAACGTGCATATATCGTCACCTACTTCACCCCGAGATGACCACTGTCGTGCATGTACATCGGGAGATTCGTCGTCGTCGGTCCGGGACTGGGTGCGTATCGCGTCTCGTCGCGGTCGTTCCCGAACCGCCAGGTCGTCGACCGTGACGGGACGCTGACCGTCGGGCCCACCGCTGCGGCCGAGGAGACGGACAACCCCTACGTCTCGTACAACTGCCTCCGTGAGGCCGGGTCGGGGGTCGTCCTCGGGAACGGGTCGCACGTCGACCCCATCGCGGAGAAAGTCGACATGGGGTATCCCGCCCGGGACGCACTCGCGCTCTCGCTTCTCTCCTTGGACTTCGAGAAGGACGACTACGACACCCCGCGGGTCGCCGGCGTCGTCACGGCCGACACCGCGTTCGTCGGCATCGTCCGCCGCGACGCGCTGCTCGTCGAGGAGGTCGACGAGCCGACGCTCGTGGCGACGTACGAGGAGGACACCCCCCGGGCGTTCGATTTCGCGGCGGAGAGCGCCGAGGCGGCGGCGGAAGAAGCGTACGCCCTCAGCTTCGAGCACGCGGTGTGTGCAGCGGCGGCGCGGGTGACAGCGGCGGGCGTCGAGACCGCCGTCGAGAACGGCGACGGGTAGGCGGGCCGGGCTACTAAACCGCCGGCGGGCCTGCTAGGGAGCATGCGTCTCGGACTCATCTCGGACGTCCACGGGAATCGGGTCGCGCTCGAAGCCGTCCTCGACGACATGCCCGCCGTCGACCGCCTGCTCTGTGCCGGCGACGTCGTCGGCTACAACCCCTGGCCCGCAGAGTGTGTCGCCGCGGTTCGGGGCCGAGACGTCCCGACGGTGATGGGCAATCACGACCGCGCAGTCGCTTCGGAGACGAGTTTCGGGTTCAACAGCATGGCGCAGGCGGGCGTCGAGTACGCCCGCGAGCACCTCGACGAGTCCGCGCTGGCGTGGCTCGCGAGGCTCCCGGACGAACGGACCCTCCTCGACGGCCGTGTGAAGGTCGTCCACGGCCACCCCGCAGACCCCGACCGCTACACCTACCCCGCGGACTTCGCGCCGGGGATGTTGGACGGCGAGGAACTGCTCGTGATGGGTCACACGCACGTCCAACACCACGCGGTCTTCGCGGAGGGGATGCTGGTGAACCCCGGCAGCGTCGGCCAACCGCGCGACGGTGACCCGGACGCGGCCTACGCCGTCGTCAATCTGGCGGAGCGAGCGGTCACGGAACACCGGGTCTCGTACGACGTCGACCGGGTCGCGACGGCCATCGAGGAGGTGGGGCTCCCCAGACGGCTCGGCCAGCGGCTGTACGAAGGTCGGTAGCGGAAAGGAGAGCGAGCGAACGTTACCCCTGGAACTCGTCCTGGATGATGCGGAGCGTCTCCTCGCGGTCGTCCCAGGCGACGAAGATGGCGACGGAGGTCGCGCTCGTGATGACGTCGTGGATGTTGATGCCGGCGTCGGAGATGGGTCTGACGATGTCGAGGATGATTCCCGGGCGGTTGGGGAGTTCGCCACCGGTGACGCGGACGACGGCGATGTCGTCTTCGACCGTCACCGAGGAGAGCGTCTCGTCGGAGATGACCCGCTCGTGGAGGACGGTCTCGGCGAGTTCGGCGTCGTCGTCGCCGACGTAGAACGTGATGGAGTCCATCCCACTGGCGACGGAGTCGATGTTGACGTTCGCCTCGCGGAGCGCCTGGGCGAGTTCGGCGAGGATGCCTGGCCGGTTCCGAATGGCCCGACCGGCGAGGGTGATGCACGACAGGGGGTTGTCCTCCATGTCGATGAGGTTCTGGAACTCGCCTTCGATGAGCGTGCCGCCGGTGAGCAGGTCACCGTGCTGGTAGTGGACGACACGGACGTTGAGCGCGGCGTCTTTGTATGACAGCGCGGAGGGGGCCACCACTTCAGCGCCGCGGAACGAGAGGTTTCGGAGTTCGTCGACGGTGATGCGCCCGACGTTGCGAGCGCCCTCGACGACGTGGGGGTCGCCGGTCATGACGCCCTCGACGTCGGTGACGATGACGACCTCGTCGGCGTGCATGTACTTGCCCATCATGACGGCGGTCGTGTCGGAGCCGCCTCTACCGAGCGTGGTGACCTCGCCGTCGATAGTCTGGGCGAGGAAGCCGGTGATGACCGGGACGACGCCGTCGAGGTCGGCGGCGAGTTGCTCGGCGCGCTTCGTCGTCTCCGCGACGTCGACCTCGCCGTACTCGTCGGTGATGACCGGCCACTCGTCGCTGCCGGGTTCGAGGAACTTCGCCTCGACCCCGCGGGAGGACAGGGCGGCCTTCAGCATCCGAACCGAGGTACGCTCGCCCATCGAGACGATCTCCGCACGGTCCTTGTCGTCGGCTTCGAACTTGATCTCGTCGAGGAGGTCGTCCGTCGTCGAGCCCATCGCGCTCGCCACGACGGCGATCTCGTGGCCCTGTTCGACGGCGGCCGCGATGGAGTCGGCCGCGCGGTTGATCCGGTCACCGCTTCCGAGAGAGGTGCCACCGAACTTCGCGACTACGCGCACCGTCGGGCCTCCGTCGTTCGCGGCAGCACACCGTTGGAAAGACGCCTGTCAAACATGGCGGCGACTAACACAGGGGCCGGTATAACTGTGTCCAAATCGGTGGCTCGCGTGCATCCGGCTGACACGACTGACCGCGTCGCGCCCGCTGGTCGAGGGCACCCGACGCGACGAACGCAGGCGGCGGGAGTGGTCACCCGAGACGGCCTGTCCGTGCCACCACCAACGTTTATGAAAGACCGTCAAAGACCTAGGCGTATGAGTCACGAACGCGGTTCGGTTCCAGCACCGGAAGGCGATCGACGACCGCACGCGACCCCGCTGTCCCGGCTTCTCGGGAAGGTGCACAGACATTTCAGGGCGTGGCCGCGGCGCTACGTCGAGATGCGCGTCGGCCGGCGACGGCCCTGATCGAGTTCGTCGGGACGACTGCACGGGGTTCGAGACCCGTCGAAACGGTCGTCGGCCGCGCTCCCGGCCGACGGGGTCACCTCACGCTTCGGCTCTGACCGTGAGCACCGGCACCGGGGAGTTGCGGACGACGCGCTCGGTGACGCTCCCGATGAGGTAGTGGTCGAGGCCGGTTCGACCGTGCGTGCCCATGACGACCAGGTCGACGTCGGTCTCGTCGACGTAGTCGAGGACCTCCGTCTTCGGGATGCCCGCACGGACCACTCGTTCGGTCGGGACGTCGTCCGGAAGCGCCTCGACCGCCCGGTCGATGGCCGCCTCGGCGCGCTCGTGTTCGGCCTGTTCCCAGGCGTCGACCGCGAGGCCCGCGGTGGGGCTCTCGAACCGGTTCCGCGTGTCGGCGACAGAGAGGACGTGCACCGTCGCACCCGAGAGCGCCGCGATGTGGCCCGCCTCCTCGACGGCCGCCAGCGTCGCCTCGCTCCCGTCGGTCGGGAGGAGGACGTTGTCGTATCCGCGCGCCATCATCTCAGAGGATACCTCCCGCGGCCATGAGGAACAGCGCGATCGAGATGACGGCGAAGAGGACGCCGACGCCGTTCTTGATGGTGTCCGTCTCGAGCGCGTTCGACACGTAGGGGGCGATCTGTCCACCGATGACCGTCGCCGGAACGGTGAAGACGACCATGTTCCACGGCGTCGTCGCGAGGCTGAGCGAGTGCCCGCCGACGATGCCGCCGCCGAAGACGTGGACGACAGACGCCAGCACCGCGGTCAGCGCGACGACGATGTGGTTGGTGCCGATGGCCACGCGAACCGGAACCTTGGTTCCGAGCATCGAGACGATGCCGAGTTCGCCGACGCCGAAGCCGGCGAGGCCCTGGAACGTCCCGCCGACGCTGTAGTTGGCGAAGCGTCGCAGGTAGCCCGACCGGGTGTAGGTGTAGTCGTCGCCCTCGCGGTCGACCCGGGTGACGGTGCCGTCGTCGTCGGTGCGGACGCCCGCCGGGCCGAGTTTGCCGGGGTCGTTCGGGAGGGCGACGGTGCCACCGTCGGCCGCCGTGGTCGCGTCCGCGTCGGAACTCGCCGAGCCGTCGTGGTCACCGTGCCCGAGGTCGGCCGTGAACAGGAGGTACGACGCCGCCAGGAGCGCGAGTCCGAGGAGCGAGTGGAACAGCACCTCGGGGATGACGAACGAGAGCAGCGCGCCCCCGATGACGAACGGAATCGACCCGGCGACGAGCGACAGCGCCAGTCGGCGGTCGACGAGTCCGTACTGGATGAACGCCACGGCCGAACTCGAGAGGCCGAACGCTTCGCTGATGAGCCCCACCTTGACGATGGTCTGTGGCGTCAGCGGCTGGGCGAACAGCGGGAAGATGAAGATGAGGAACGGGACGAACAGCGCCGACCCGCTGATACCGACGGTGTTGACGATGGTCGCACCCAGCATGAACACCGGGAAGAGCCACCAGAACTCCAGCCAGTAGCCGGAGCCGGTGTCGGCGGGCGTCGGTGCCGCGAAGTACACCGAGGTGATGAACAGCACGGGCGCGAACAGGACGAACACGTGCTGGTACTTCAGGAACGACTTCTGGACACGGCTGTATGAGGGGGTGTCAGACATTGGCGTTGTGTAGCGTTAGTTGTCGACGAGACTGACGGTCGGGAGACTCGGTGACAGCACGGACACAGACGCAGGAACTGACGCACGAGACTCGGACGGAGTCCGGGCGTGAGAACAGTGTGCTTCGAGGTCGGTCGGGACGGACGGGGCCCGAGACATCGTCAGGTGATCCCTCCGGTCGCCGGGTTGAAGTGACGATGAGCGCTAGCGCCTCCGCTCGTGACAGTACGAATCATCGTGGAGCCTCGTATGGATTCACCGTTTGAAAAAGTTGAGATTCGCCGACGGCGTGCGAACGCGAGGCACAAAATTGCATTGACAGGTCGAGCGCGAGGCTGCCCGGGTGCGCCCTCACGAACCGTCCGCCCTGTCGTCGGGTTCGACGACCGTCCCGACGGTTCGGACGAGGAGGCGGTCGGAGAAGCCCGCGACGAACGCGACGGCGAGCGCGAGTGCCGACGACAGCGGACCGAGAGAGACGACGCCGGAGTGGAGGAAGACGAAGAGCGCGAGCGCCGCGGCCATCCCGACGGCGACGCGGGCGAGTCCGACCCAGG
Organism: Salinigranum halophilum; assembly: GCF_007004735.1. Classification (NCBI taxonomy): domain Archaea; kingdom Methanobacteriati; phylum Methanobacteriota; class Halobacteria; order Halobacteriales; family Haloferacaceae; genus Salinigranum; species Salinigranum halophilum. The sequence continues at coordinate 110,042 of NZ_SSNL01000007.1, read as the reverse complement.
CGTCGACCAGCCGTTCGGGGTTCCGAGTGGAGTCGCGGCCGGCCGAGAGCGCCGCGCTCACCGTCGCCCCGAGGCCGCCGAAGAGCGCGACGGCGACGAACAGGGAGGTCCCGACGTCGGGGAGTAACGGGCCGCCGAGCGCGTCGACGGCGACGACGCTCACGACGAAGAGAAGAGAGAGGGTGGCGAGCGCGCCGAGGTATCGCCTGAAGGTCCGGAGCTGCCGCCACATGTTGTCGTACTGTTCGTCGAGGAGGCGACGGACGTGGTACAGCGCGTGCGCGTCGCCCGATTCGAGCAGCGCGGTCGCCGCCGCCCGTCGCCACGCCGAATCCAGCTTCGTCGTCTCCGCCGCGAGCAGTTCGGCCCAGTCGTCGACGCGGCCGTCACCGCCGAGTGCGTCCGCGAGCAGTTCCACCTCGACCGCGGCGTGGAAACACGCCCACGCCCGGTCGACGTCGCCCTCGGTGAGTGCCGCCTCGGCGGCGTCGAGTAGGGGTTCGAGCCGCGGGAGCCGCTCGGCTCCGGTGACCTCGTCGACGGCGTCGAGCTGGAGGCGATACGCCGCGAGTCTCCCGCGGAGTCGTCGGTGTGAGCCGCTCTGGGACCACGGCCCGCTCGCGCGCAGGCGTCCGAGCGCCCAGGTTCGCTCACCCGGTGCGGGCCCGTAGGGTGGCTGTTCCTCCGGTTCGGTCGGGAGCGCGCGGTTCATGTCGAAGCGCCAGTACGCCACGAGAGGAAATCACCGTTTCCCCCGGAGTGACCAGTCAGTCGACCCTGCCGACACGCCGGAGCAGGTCGCGTTCGAGCGCGTACGTCAACCGGTCGAGCGCGTCCGCGACTCGGAGCCACGCGAGTTCGTCCACCTCGTCGTCCGGTCGTCCCCGCTCGTCGCGGGCGCGCATGTGCCAGACGAACACGGTCTTCGGTCCCGCGCTCACCTCGTACTGGTACCGACCGGCGAACCCTCCGCGCTCGACGGCGAACCCCGTCTCCTCTTCGACCTCGCGCACCGCAGTCTCGGGGAGGAGTTCGCCCGGTTCGAGTTTCCCTTTCGGGAGGCTCCAGTCGTCGTATCGGGGGCGGTGGACGACGGCGAGCGAACCGTCGTCGCGCCACAGCAAGCCGCCGGCAGCGAAGACCATCGCTCCGTCGTCGTCACGCGCGGGCGTGGGGTCGGACACGGGTCAGAACTCCGGGTCGAGTTCCGGCGCGACGCCGTCGTCCTCGCGGTCGAGGTCGTACTCGCGCCTGAGGTCGCGGATGCGGTCGCGGATGTCCGCCGCGAGTTCGAACTCCAGGTTGCTCGCGGCCTCGTCCATGCGCGCTTCCAGTTCTTCGATCTGCGCTCGCGCCTCGTCGGAGTCCGTCGGCTGCTCCCGTGAGACGCCACCAGTGTCCGTCTTCGACCCTGGGAGGTTCATCTCGCTGACCGCCTTCTGGATGGTCTCGGGCGTGTAGCCGTGCGCCTCGTTGAACTCCCGCTGAATCTCGCGGCGACGGCGCGTCTCCTCGATGGCCGATTCCATGGCGTTCGAGGGCGAGTCGGCGTAGAGGACGACCCTCCCGTTGACGTTTCGCGCCGCCCGCCCCATCGTCTGAATCAGCGTCGCCTCCGAGCGGAGGAACCCCTCCTGGTCGGCGTCGAGGATGGCCACCAGCGAGACCTCGGGGATGTCGAGCCCCTCGCGGAGGAGGTTGATGCCGACGAGGACGTCGATATCTCCCAGTCGGAGCGAGCGGATGATCTCGTGTCGCTCCAGCGTGTCGGTCTCGTCGTGCATGTACTCGACGGCGACGCCCGACTCCTCGAGGTACTCGGTGAGGTCCTCGGCCATCCGTTTCGTCAGGGTGGTGACGAGCGCGCGCTCGTCGTCGGGGAGGTCCGAGATGCGGTCGAGGAGGTCGTCGACCTGCCCCGTCGCGGGGGCGATTTCGACCTCCGGGTCGACGAGGTGGGTCGGGCGGACGATCTGTTCGGCGATCTGTTCGGACTGCTCGCGTTCGTAGTCGGCGGGCGTCGCCGAGACGTACAGCGTCTTCGCGGTCTTCTCTTCGAACTCCTCGAACGTCAGGGGGCGGTTGTCGTACGCGGTCGGGAGGCGAAAGCCGTTCTCGACGAGCGAGTCCTTCCGCGACTTGTCGCCCGCGAACTGCCCTTTGATCTGCGGGAGGGTCTGGTGGGACTCGTCGACCACGGTGAGAAAGTCGTCGGGGAAGTAGTCCAGGAGGGTGTACGGCGGGTCGCCCGACTCGCGGTCCGAGAGGTGGACCGAGTAGTTCTCGATGCCCGAACAGTAGCCCGTCTCCTGGAGCATCTCGATGTCGAACGTGGTGCGTTCCTCGATGCGCTGGGCGGCCACGAGGTCGCCCTGCCGCTCGAAGTACCGCACCCGGTCGTCCATCAGGTCCTCGATCTCGCCGATGGCCGCGTCGAGGGTCTGCTCGGGGATGGAGTAGTGCTCTGCGGGGTGGACGAGCACCGCTGGCTCGGCGGAGACGACTTCTCCCGTCAGCGGGTCGAGTTTCGCCATGCGGTCGACCTCGTCACCCCAGAACTCCACGCGGACGGCGTGGCGACCGTACATGGGAAACACCTCGACGGTGTCGCCACGGACCCGGAAGGTGCCCTGCTGGAAATCGACGTCGTTGCGCTCGTAGTTGAGGTCCACGAGCCGCCGGAGCAGTTCGTCGCGGTCGAGTTCGTCGCCGACCTCGAGTCGGAGTGCCATGTCCTCGTACGTCCGCGGGTCACCGAGCCCGTAGATGGCCGACACCGAGGCGACGACGATGACGTCGTCGCGGGTGAGAAGCGACCGCGTCGCCGAGTGGCGCAGGCGGTCGATCTCCTCGTTTATCGACATGTCCTTGTCGATGTACGTGTCGGTCTGTTCGATGTAGGCCTCGGGCTGGTAGTAGTCGTAGTACGAGACGAAGTACTCGACCGCGTTGTCGGGGAAGAGGTTTCGGAACTCCTCGTACAACTGCGCGGCGAGCGTCTTGTTGTGGGCGATGACGAGGGTGGGCTGCTGTATCTCCTCGACGACCCACGAGACGGTGTTGGTCTTGCCGGAGCCGGTCACGCCGAGCAAGGTCTGTCGCTGCATCCCCTCCTCGAACCCGCGCGCGAGCGTCTCGATGGCCGCCGGCTGGTCGCCCGCAGGCTCGAACGGCGCGTCGACGCGGAACGGCACGTCGGCCTCGGGACGGTCCACGGAGAGCGGGCTGTCTGTCACGCCCGAGGGTATGCGACGGACGTACTTGGCTCGCTCGGCCCTCGGCGGCGCGGCGTCGCAGATACCGTCAATCCGTCCCGAGGTGCCAACGGTTTTGCGCCCGGGCGGCGTACGCCACGGTATGTCACGCACCGCACTCGAAGCCGCAAGCGAAGAGCTCCGGAAGGCGAGCGAACTGGCCGAGGGTGACCTCCAGGGACGCCTGTACGACCACTCGAATCAGATCGCGACGCTCGCGGCCCGCGAGGAGGGGCCCGACCACGGCAGACTCGACCGACACATGAACGCGCTGTACGAAATCGCCGGCGAGACCGAGGGGGACCTCCACGGCCACGTCGTCGCTGCCCGCGAACAGCTCACGGAGTACCGACGGGGCGTCGCCGGCGTCTGAACGCCCCCTTCGTTTCAGGTGGAGCGTTCGCCCGCGGACGAAGCTCGCGAGCGGCGACTGGTACGGGAAGAACCGACGTACTGCGACCAGATGGTGAACGTGGTCGCGGGTCGTGGGAACGAGTTCCAGTGGAAGCGAACGGGTTCTGCGGGGCGAACGGTGAGAGGAGGTTCCAGTTGAAACGGGGGGGGTATGGGACCGACTACCGAAGCGTCAGCAGACGTTCTTCGGCTTGATGCCCATGGACTCGAGCGTGTCGACGTAGTCGGCGTACGCCGCCTCGACGACGGCGTCAGCGCCGGTACGGGCGGCCGCCCAGGCGTCGTCGTCGGAACAGACCTCGTCGAGGAGCGCCTCGGCCGTCTCGCGCGCCTCTCGAACGCCGCTCTTGCGGTCGCGGAAGGTGTTCGCCGTCGAGGGGTCGGCGTCGCCGACGAAGAACCCGACCATCTGTGCGAGCGTCTTCTCCGCGACGAGGGTCCACGCGAGGAGGCCGCCGGCGCGGGCGGCCGTTCCCGTCAGGTCCGCGAGCGCCTCGTACGTCGGAGGCGTCTCCGCCTCGCCGTCACCGCCGTGTTCGGCCGCGAACGCGGCGACGTCGGCGAAAGCACGCTCCGCCTCCTCGGTCGGGTCGTCCGCCGCCCACGCTTCGAACGTCTCGCGGGCGGCGCGCGCCTCGACGGCCCAGGCGGCTTCGACGGCGTCACCGGCCATCTCCCCGCCGGTGAGCGCGTACACCCACTTCGACGAACCGAGTCGCGACAGCGGCGTCTCGTGGTCGTCTCGAACGGTCTCGGTGAACTCCGGTGCGTTCATGCGAGTCGGTACGACACCGCCGCGTTAGAAAGCGTCGACAGAGGCAGCGGGGTGTGGCAGTCTCGGACGCGGCGACCGGGCACTCACGTCTCGTGCCCCTCGGGCGGTTCGCTCGCGCGGACGAGGTCGAGTCGCACGTCCGTGACGACGCCGCGGAAGGGGTAGCGGCCGTCGGTGGTGTCCCCGATGACGAGCGTGGTGGTGGGGGTGATGCGTCCCGCGTAGGGCGTCTCGTCGACGACGGCCCCGTCCACGACGAGTCGCACCACCTCCCCATCCCACAGGAGGCTCACGGTGTGGGGTGCGCCGTCGTCGACGGCCGGCCCGCGGACGTCGGCCGCGCCGGGGCCGTCACCCAGCGCACCGACGATGCGGCCGTCGACGATGCCGACCTGGTAGCCGTCCGTCGTCGTGTACCGCCCGGAAGGCGCAGCGGCGACGAGACGCTGGAATCGGGTCGGCTCGGGAGAGTCCCGGCTCACGTCGTCGAGGCCGGCGAACCGGACGGTGAGCGCCAGGCCGGTCTCGGCAGTCGGCGTCGGGCCGCCGGGGACGACGACACCCCCGGTGCCCCGGAACCAGAGGCCGTCGTCGGTCCACACCGGACCGGAAACGCGCCCGTGGTACCCACCGACGGGGTCGAACGCGACGTCACCGTCGGCCGCGTCGAGCGACCAGCGGGCGGTCGTCGGCGTGTACGCGGGAGCGCCGACCGTGACGAACCGGCCGTCACGGACGTCGGCCTCGCTGACCGTGACCGCCTGGCCGTCCACGGTGTAGGTGCCGGAATAAGGGACGGTGACGGCGTACCAGCCGACGGCGGTCGTCGTCGCCTCGCGCGCGTAGACGAACGACTGGTCGCCGACGGTCACGGGGAGCGAGAGCGAGACACGCTCGTCGGCGGCGGCCCGCCCGACGACGACGGCACCGGGAACGAGCGCGAACGCACGGACCGAGCCGTCGTCGCTGGCGTAGACGAGTCGGTAGTGGCCCGTCCCCTCGAAGCCGTCACCGCGGCTCCCGAGTCGCTGGTGGAGGCGGGCCCAGGTCGAAGCGGGAGAGCCGGCGCGCACGTCGTGGGTCGTGACGACGAACCCGACCTGTTCGTGGTGCCGCCGGTACTGCCGCTCGGGCGAGTCGCTGTGGACGAACGTCGCGTAGTGCGCCTCCGCGTAGCGGTAGGAGAGTTCGGGGATGCTGTCGGCGTTCACCTCGTAGTTGAACAGCCGGTTCGTTCCGAGCGGGCTGAGGACGTAGCTCTCGGGGTACACGAGGTCACGGTCGACCGCGTACGCACGCATAGCCGTGGCCGCGTCGACCTCGGCGTCGGTGGCGGCGGACTGGTTGAGTTTCACCGCGAGCACGCCCGAACTCGTGACGACGAGGACGGCGACGAGGACGGAGAAGGCCGCCGGGCCGTAGCGACGAAACCGTCCGCGGGCGGCGACGAGAGCGGAGCGAGAGACGGCGGGCCCTGTGGCTCCTGTGGAGGAGTCAGAGACCGAGCAGACGCCCGTCCGTCGGGCGAGAGAAACGAGAGCGAGGCCGACGAAGACGGCGACGAACGGCGAGAGTTCGCCGGCGAAGCGGCGCTGGACGAGCGCCGAGGCGAGGAAGTACCAGGTGTACGTCGCGACGACGGCGACCCCGACGTCGCTGGTTCGGAGGGCGGCGAGCGAAGCCCGCAGGAGCGAGGGGAGCGCGAGGAACAGCAGCAGACCGAACAGCGAGAGCGGGCCCGTGAGGGGGCCGAGCGGGCCACCGACGAGCGAGACCGTCTCCGCGATACCGGTGGTGCGCGACTCCTCGAGGAACACGGCCCCGGCGGCGACGAGCGACCGGACGGGGGCGAACCGTTCGTCGAAGACGGCGACCGCGGCCACGAGACCGACGACGACGGGGAGAGCCGTCAGGCCGAGTGACAGCCGGGCGGCAATCTCGGAGGCGTCGAGCGCGGCGAGGGCGACGACGCTCAGCACGATACACGCTGCGAGCAGGCCGAACGCGAGGACGACGCCGGGCGTCTGCCAGCCGAACCAGGCGAACGCGGCCGCGACCAGCAGGGCGGCCCCGACGAACGACGCGGCGGCGCTGAGGCCCGCGCGGGGGCGGCGGTCGGCGGCGACGTCGAGGACGGCACCGAGGACGACAGCGAGGCCGGCGGGGAGCGCGAGCATGACGCCGGCCTCCCACGACGACACCTGAACCGCGAGCACGACGGTGAGCGCGAACACGAGAGTGACCCGGCGGCGCGTCGAGGCGGCCTGCCAGAGAAGGACGAGCAGGGTCGCCCCGACGACGAGCCAGAGGAAGTCCGCGGCGTGGTGGTCCGAGAAGCCGAGCGCGGTCCGAACGACGTGTGCGGGGGTGAGCGCGAGCGCGACGGCGGCGACCACCCCGACGAGCCGTGACGACGTGACGAGCGTGGCGAGCACGAAGACGAGAGCGACGGTGACGACCCCGACGACGACGGGGTACCACGCGAGGACGAGTGGGGTCTGGTCGACACCGCCGAGGAGTGTCACGACGAGCGCGAGCGCGACGACGAGGAACGGGTCGCGGCCGTCGTAGCGGACGAGGAGCGCAGGGTCGCCGCCGGCGGTCGCGACGTGTCGCTCGACGACGAAGCGGTAGAAGTACGGGTCGTTCGCGAGGAAGACGACCGTGTCACCGCGAAAGACGCCGGCGTAGATGTACGAGCGCGCCAGCAACGCGACGAGGAGGACGGCGGCGACGCTCACGACGACCGGGCGGGCGCGGGCGTGAGCGAGCGCGACCCCGACCCGTCCGGTCGTCTCGGACGGCAGCGGGGTAGGGACGTCCTGCATCAGTCAGTACACCGCTGCGGAGGGCATAAGTCGTCAGTCACTAACGCTGGCGGGAGTGGGGGTAATGACGTCTTACCGTCCGATAGTGGTCGACGAGCGAGCGCGAAGGGAGCGAATCGGCGGGACTGAGTGTCGCCACCGGAGGGGGCTTGTCGCGGTCCAGCAGGGCGGCGAAAACACGGGTTCACGGGGCGGAGAACGGTGATCCGTATCGCCAGGAGCCACCGCAGTGTCACGTGTGGGAAAGCGCCGAGGCTGACGGGTGACGCGGAGACCGGGAACGGTGACGCACTTGCGGGGCTGTCGGTGGGGAAGAAATACGCCGATTGCGGGACAACGACGACGCGTGTCAGTCGCCGATGCCCTCCGGTCCGCCGGCGGCCTCCTGCGCCGACGGACGAACGCCGTCCTCCCGTACTACGCGCTCTCCGCCGCGACGGTCGACGTGACTCGTCTCCCGCTCCTGGTGGGGGTGGTCGTCGCGTATCTCGCCCTGACGTCGACAGGCCAGTTGTCCCCCCTCCTCGACGAGTTCGCGGCGTTGAACCCCGAACTGCTCGGTCCGGAGAGTCCCGAGGCTCTCCCGCCCGAGTTAGGTGACCGGCTCGCCGCAGTTCTGTTCTCGCCGACGGTGGTCGTGCCGGTCGCCCTCGCGGCCGCAGTCGCCCTCGTCGTCTCCGTCCTCGTCCGCGGTGTGACGCGAGCGGCAGCGCTCTCGGCCGTCGACGCGGGCCTCGCGACACGAGACCCACTCGCTGCCGGGCTGAGGGGGATGCGCCGGTGGAAGACGTTCGCGGGGCTCGTCGTCGTTCGGTGGGGACTCCTCCTCGCCGCTGGGATTCCGTTCCTGGCGGCCGTCGTCGGCGCGTCGGCGACGCTCGGGGCGACACCGGGGATGGCTGCGCTCGGCCAGGGAGCCGTCGTGGCCGTCCTCGCCGCGCTCGTCGGCGGCCTCGTCAGCCTCCTGGCAGTCGTCGCCGTCGTCGCGCTGTTGGCGTTTGCCGGCCCGGCGGCCGTCGTCGACGACCTCGGGCTCGGGGCCGCGGTGCGACGGAGCGCCGGCGTGCCGTTCGCCCATCCCGTCGGGTTCCTCCTGTACGGCGTCGTCGTCGTGGGGACGTACGTCGGTCTCGGCGTCGGGACGGTCCTCTTCGGCATCGCCGGGGTGGAGCGGTTGGTCGCGGTCACTTCCGCGTTCCTCGTCTCGCCGCTGCTGGACGGCGTCGCGGTGGCGCTGTACACCGACTGGACGGATGCCGCGTCGCGACCGGCCGAGACGGACGCGGAGTCGTCGGCCGCGGCTGATGACGACGACGAACGCGTCGACACTGGCGGCGAGGCCGACGAGTCGGGTTTCGTGTTCGGCGAGCGAGAGCCGGCCGAAAGAGGGGACGAGGACGAGGACGGGGACGAGGACGAGGACGAGGACGACACCGAACGAATCGCGGAAGCCGTCGGTGGCGCGCTGCGAGACGGCATCCGCGAGCTCGGGCGGTTCGTTCGGACGGGGTGGTACTACGTCGTTGTCGCGGCGGCGGCGCTGCTGGCGGGTGTCGCAGGGGGGTGGACGGCGACGGCCGGGTCGGGAGTCCGCATCGGGACGCCGGCGGACCCGGGCTCGGTGTTCGGTCTCGTCCCCGTCGGTCCCTTCGTCAACATCGCGGTCAACAACTGGTTCGTCGCGTCGAACGCCGGGTTCGCGGGGCTGTTCGCCGGACTGCCGACGCTGGGAACGCTCGTGTTCAACGGGTTACTCGTCGGGGCTGTCGCGGGCGTCGTCGACCCGGTCGCCTTCGTCGCGTTCGTCGGCCCGCACGGCGTCGTCGAACTGCCGGCCATCGCCGTCGCCGGCGGGGTCGGTCTCCGTCTCGGCCACGTCGCGTGGGGTGTGTGGCGAGATGAGCGGCCGACAGCGGCGCTCGCCGACGAACTGGGCCTGACGTGGCGACGCGTCGTGGGGTTGCTCGCCGTGTTCGTCGTCGCCGGGTTCGTCGAAGCGTTCGTCACGCCCCAGGTCGCGGCGGCGGTACTGTGAGGCGGTTCCGGCGAGCGCCGTGGTCCGACGTCGGCGTCAGACCGCCTCGAACGCGCCGCCGTCGACTTCCTTCTTCACGCCCGCGTCACCTGCGCGGCAGGGGTCGTTGGCCGGACGGTCGACCGCGACGCCGTCACCGACAGTCGCCGAGCCGCTGGTCACGCCACCGAGGTCGAACGCGAACTCCTCGGCGGTCGTCGCGTACTTGAGGACCACGTAGTCGACCGGCACAGTCGTGTTGAACGACGCGGTCAGGAACTCACCCGGTTCGCCCGGTTTGGGGTTCGAGAACGTGATGTCGACGACGTCGCTCTCGTCGACGTCGCCAGCGACGACACAGAGGGCAGCGAAGCTGATGGCCCGCTGGTCACCCGGGTCGGGCGTCGGTTCTGGTGTCGGTTCTGGTGTCGGTTCCGGTGTCGACTCGGGGGTCGGTTCCGGCGTCAACACACCGTCGTTCGAGTTCTCGTTCAGGTTGAAATCCGTCGTCGTCCCGGTCTGTGTGACCGCCCCGGCGACGAGAGCGCTGAGGACGATGCTCAGCGCGAGGGCTGCGGCGAGGGTAACCGACGCCTGACCCCGGATGTCTGTCATCGGTCGCTCCCGTCTGCCGACGCGCGTCGGACCGGTTCGGTGACGATGCTGGTCGCGTACATGTCCGACTCAACGAACGTCACGAACGGAGCTAAGTATGATATTCCTTACACTCTGTGAGAGCTGTCTGTGTCAGAGAGAGTCAGGATTAATTGAACGCTACGGTGCCGACAGAATCGAGAGCCGGCGCGGGACGGCAGCCGAGGAGCGTGAAATCGTGGCTCAGTCGCCCTTCTCGATGGGCGCGCCGACGAGGTTGCCCCACTCGGTCCACGAGCCGTCGTAGTTGACGGCCGAGTCGTAGCCGAGCAGTTCGTGGAGCGCGAACCACGCGACGGAGGAGCGCTCGCCGATACGGCAGTAGGCGACGACGGAGTTGTCACCCGTAATTCCCTTCTCGGCGTAGAGTTCCTGGAGTTCGTCGTAGGACTTGAACGTCCCGTCGTCGTTCGTGACGGCGGCCCACGAGATGTTCTGCGCGCCGGGGATGTGGCCGCCGCGCTGGGCCGTCTCCTGCAGTCCCGGGGGCGCGAGAATCTCGCCGGAGAACTCCTCGGGCGAGCGGACGTCGACCAGCGGGATGCCGCGGTCGATGGCCGTCTCGACGTCGTCGCGGTAGGCGCGGATGTCCTCGAACGGGCCGCGTGCGGTGTACTCGACCGCCGGGAACTCGGGGGATTCGTCCGTCGTCGGATAGTCGTTGTCGAGCCAGTAGTCGCGGCCGCCGTCGAGGAGGCGGACGTCGTCGTGGCCGTAGTACTTGAACTGCCAGTAGGTGTAGGCGGCGAACCAGTTGGAGTTGTCGCCGTAGAGGACGACAGTCGACTCGTCGGAGATGCCGTGGCTGCCGAGGAGGTCCGCGAAGTCCTCCTTCGAGAGGATGTCACGGGTCGTCTGGTCCTGCAACTGTGTCTCCCAGTTGAAGCCGATGGCGCCGGGTGCGTGCGCCTCGTCGTACGCCTCGGTGTCGACGTCGACTTCGACGAGTCGGTACGCGGGGTCGTCGCTCTGGAAGTCCTCGAGGTGGTTCTCCACCCAGTCGGCGGAGACGAGGACGTCGTTCGCGTATTCGGTGTCGGACATCGTAGGGACGTACGAAAGCCAGCCTCATAACTGCCACACCAACGGCAGAGACGGCCATTCATCCGCCGAAGAGGCAAATCTGACGGGGTCTGTGTGGCGAGCGGGTCACACAGTCCTGCCGTCCCCGAATCGCGGGTCGCCGTCGGGAGAGTGCGGAGTGGTCACTCCCCCGCCTTCTCGGCAACAAGCTCCGCTATCTCTGACAGCCGGCGGCGTCGGGTGCGGTCACGACTGCTAAGGTCCGTGACCGTCAACCCTCGCGTATGACTGATATCGTGGTCTCCACCGACTGGCTGGCGGACCATCTCGACGAGGTGCGGGTCGTAGACGTCCGCGACGGCTGGGAGTTCGACGGCATCGGACACATCCCCGGAGCAGTGAACGTCCCGTTCGACACGATTCGGGCCGCAGAACACGCCGTCGAGCGCGGTGCCGACCCCGCGGAGGGGATGCTCCCCGGCGTCGAGACGTGGGAGGAGGTCCTGGGAGGCGCGGGAATCGAGCCGGACGACACCCTCGTCGCCTACGACGACACCCACGGCGTCTTCGCGGCGCGGTTTCTCGTCACCGCGCTCGCGTACGGCCACGCCGACGTCCACCTCCTGAACGGGGACTTCAGCGCCTGGAGCCGCGACCACGAGGTCGAACGCGGCACACCCGAAGTCGAGCCGACCGAGTATGTCGCGCGGGAGTCGGAGACGTCGCCGTTCGTCGACTTCGAGACCGTCGAGGCGGCGCTCACAGCGGACGACGTCGCCGTCATCGACACCCGCGAACCCGACGAGTGGGCGGCGGGTCACCTCCCCGGAGCGATCCAACTCGACTGGCGCGAACTCGTCGACGACGACTCGCGCGGACTGAAGCCCGACGCGGAGCTGGAGTCGATTCTCGCCGACCACGGCGTGACGCCCGGCGCCCGCGTCCTCCTGTACTGCAACACCGCCCGACGCATCAGCCACACCTACGTCGCGCTCCGACACCTCGGCTACGAGGACCTCATGTTCTACGAGGGGTCGCTGGCGGAGTGGGAGGCGCGCGGAGCGCCGCTCGAGTCGGCCTGAGCGGTCCTGTCCGGGTAGTCGAATCGGTGCTGACCCGGAGCAGTCCACGCCTCGGTGAGAACGACGGGTTACGCCTCGTCGACAGGGATGTCGTTGAGTTCCTCCGAGAGGATGCTCGCTGCCTCGACGACGAGCGCGACGACGAGCGGGCCAGCGATGATACCGATCGCGCCCATCGAGAGGAGACCGCCGACGAACCCGATGAAGTAGACGCCACCCGAGAGGTTCGCCGCGCGTTGCGACAGACGGGGGCGGATGAGGATGTCGGGGAGCCAGGCGATGAAGAACCCGCCGACGGCGAGGACGAGGACCGCCGCCGTGAGCTGTCCGGCCGCGACGTGGAAGACCGCCACGACCAAGAGGAGGACGCTCGGCCCGACGATGGGGATGAACTGGAGGATGGCCGCGACGGTCGAGAGCGTGAGGACCGAGTCGTAGCCCAGGAAGAAGAACACCGGAATCGCGATGAAGAACGTCCCGAGCGCCGTCGCGGCCTGGAGGACGTAGATGCCGAACAGGGTGTTGCGCGCGCGACGGTTGAGCGCCTTCGCGACCCGCCGGTAGTTCGGCGGGACGACGGCCAGAAGCGACTGGGCGAGCGATTCGCTCTGCTGGAGGAGCGAGTAGACGAGGAAGACGAACAGCGTGAACTTCACGAGGAGCACGGGGAGCGAGACGAGGAGTTGACGGCCGACGTTGCGGACGACCGCGACCATCGACGCGCGGAGGTCGGCGACCTGGATGGTGAACGCCTGCCCGAGGAACTCGACCTCGTACGTCGAAGGGAGCGTCGACAGCAGCGCGAGCGTCTCGGTGAGGCGGCTCGCGGTGAGAAAGACGAGCGGCGCGACGACGGCGACCACGCCGACGAGCGCGGCGAAGGTGACCACGACGGTCGCCACGCGGTCGTCGAACCCGCGGTCGACCAGTTCCTCACGCAGCGGGACCAGCAGGTAGGCGATGGTGACGGCGAAGAACACCGTCCCGATGACGTCCGAGAGGAGCGCGGCGGCGACGACCGTCAACAGGACGAGGAGGCCGCCGAGCACGTACCGTCGTGAAAGGGCCACATCCCTCCTGCACGCGTGACCGAGTTAAATCCGTGTCACCCGACCCGTCCTGACCGTCCGTCCGGTGTCGCCGTCGTTAAGTACTACTCAGTGTGATTACCTAGTAATGAGACGACGTGAGTTCATACGAACCGCAGGGGCCGGCGGGGCGGCGGCGCTCGTCGCTGGCTGTCTCGGCGGTGGGACCGACGCGAGCGGCGGGTCGACCGCGGAGTCGACGGGCACGGCGGCGGACGGAACCACGACGGGAACCGCAGTCGGGTCGACGATCCCGTCGGAGTTGGTCGTCGCGACGTACAGCGCGTTCGTCGACGCGCCGAGTTCCTCGCCCGGACCGTGGCTGAAAGAGCAGTACGAGTCGGAGTTCGACGCCACGCTCACGTGGGAGACGCCCGAGAACGAGCTGAACTACTTCATCGAACGCCAACTCGGCGGCGCGGGTATCGACGCCGACGTCTACGTCGGACTCGACACGAACATGCTCATCCGCATCGACGAACGGCTCTCCGAGCCGCTCTTCGCGCCCGTCGCGGACGGGGCGCTGTCGCGTCGGGACGACGTGAAGTCGTCGCTGGAGTTCGACCCCCAGGGGCGAGCCGTCCCGTACGACACGGGCTACATCAGCCTCGTGTGGAACGAGAACGAGACGACCGCGCCGGAGACGTTCGACGGCCTCCTCGAGCCAGAGCACGCGGGAGAGCTCCTCGTCCAGAACCCCACGTCGAGCGCGACGGGCAAGGCGTTCCTGTTACACACTATCGCGGCGAAGGGCGAAGACGGCTACCTCGACTACTGGCAGCGACTCCGCGAGAACGACGTGCGCGTCCTGGGTAGCTGGGAGGACTCGTACAACGCGTACTCGAACGGGGAAGCGCCGATGGTGGTGTCGTACTCGACGGACCAGGTGTTCGCCAACCAGTCCGGGGAGCCGATGTCCGAACACCAGATCCGGTTCCTGAACGACCAGGGCTACGCGAACCCCGAGGGCATGGCCCGCTTCGCCGCGAGCGAGAAGGAGGGGCTGGTCGACGAGTTCATGGACTTCGTGCTCACGCCCGAGGTCCAGGCCGAAATCGCGGTGCGGAACGTCCAGTTCCCGGCGACGACGACGGCGGAGCTGCCGGAGGAGTTCGCACAGTACGCCCACGAGCCACCCGAGGCCGTCACCTTCACGTACGACGAACTGAAGGGTTCGCTCAGTGAGTGGACCGACGCGTGGGCCCGGGCGTTCGCCAGCAAGTGAGGACGGCGGCCGGACTGTCGAACGCGTGGCCCGTCGACTCGACATAGGGCGGCTCGTCCTCCCCGCGGCAGCGGTCGTGACGGGCGTCGTCCTGCTCGTCGTCTTCTACTACCCCGTCGCGACGGTGTTCGTCGAGAGCGTCGTCGTCGACGGAAGGCTCACGGTCGGCCCCGTGAGCGAGATTCTGACGTCCGACTTCTACCTCGTGGACATCATCGGCTTCACGGCCTACCAGGCGTTCCTCTCGACCGTCGCCAGCGTCGCCCTCGGGCTTCCCGGCGCGTGGGTTCTCGCTCGGTTCGAGTTCCCCGGACGCCGGACGCTCCGCTCGGTGACCATCCTGCCGTTCGTGCTCCCCTCCATCATGGTCGCGATCGGCTTCGTCGCGATGTTCGGACGGCGGGGGACGCTCAACGGCGTGCTCGGTGCGGTGGGGCTCGGCCCGGTCGAACTGCTGTTCACGCTCGAGGCAGTCGTCGTCGCCCACGCGTTCTACAACGCGCCGCTCGTGACGCGCGTGGTGACCGCTGCGTGGGAGAGCGTCGACGCCCGCACCGTCGAGACGGCACGAAGCCTCGGCGCGTCGCCTACGCGGGCGTTCCGTGACGTCGTCGTCCCGCAGTTGCTTCCGGCGGTAGCCGTCGGCGCGACGCTGACGTTCGTCTTCACCTTCGCCTCGTTCCCCATCGTCCTCGCGCTCGGCGGCTTCCAGCTGGCGACCGTCGAGGTGTGGATATTCAAGCTGGTCTCCGACCTCGAGTACGCGGAGGCGGCGGCGCTGGCGACGGTCGAGACGGGCATCTCGCTGGGTCTGACGTACGCGTACCTCAGATACGAGAGCCAGACCTCGGGTCAGGGCGAGGGGGCCAACCCCCTTGCTCGGCAGTCGCTCGTCCCGGAGACGGCGAGCGTGAAGACGCTCGCGAGTCGGCTCTCAGTCCTCGTGTACGGCCTCGTCGTCGTGGTGGTGTTCGTCGGCCCCATCGCGAGCATGCTCCTCGCGAGCGTGTCGAACGCGGAGGGGTTCACCCTCACACACTACCGGTTCCTCCTCGAACGGCAGGCCACCGGTGCGGCGTTCCAGGTGAAGCCGTTACCGGCCATCCGCAACTCGCTCCTCTTCGGCGTCGCCACGGTCGCTGTGGCGCTCCCGATGGGCGTCGTCGTGAGCGTGCTCTCCGCCCGTGCGGGCTGGAAGGGGCGACTCGTCGACACGCTGGCGATGGGGCCGCTCGCCGTGTCGGGCATCGTCGTCGGACTGGGGCTGCTCAGAGGGTTGGTGTTCGGCGTCGACGTGTTCGGGCGGGAAGTCGTCGTCACGGGGACCGTCGCCATCGTCGCGGCACACGCCGTCGCCGCCTACCCGTTCGTCACTCGGAACGTCTCGCCGCTTCTCGCTCGGCTCAACCCGCGGCTCGTCGAGTCGGCGCGGAGTCTCGGTGCGTCCCGCGCGCGAGCGCTCTGGGACGTCGAACTGCCGCTCGTGTGGGCCGGTGTCGTCGCCGGCGCGGCGTTCGCGTTCGCCATCAGCGTCGGCGAGTTCGACTCGACGGTCATCCTCGCGTCGGGGTCGGGCAGCTACACGATGCCCGTCGCCGTCGAGCGCTACCTGGGGCGACGACTGGGACCGGCGACGGCGATGGGGTCGATACTCCTCGTCGTCACCGCGGCGAGTTTCGTGGTCATCGACAGGTTTGGAGGGCGATGGGAGTTGTGACGCGAGGATGTGTTGGTGACCGAGGACGCACGGGTCCCATCGCTGAGGTGGGAGTTGTGACGCGAGGATATATCGGTGACCGAGGACGCACGGGTCCCATCGCCGAGGTGGGAGTTGTGACGCGAGGATGTGTCGGTGACCGAGGACGCGCGAATCCACCCCGCGTTCGTGATTTTGTGAGTGACACGTTCCAGTCGAAACGAAGGGGTCAGGGGCGGGCTGGCGGCCGAAAGCGGGACGACTCACGGCGGCGTGACAGCCGTGAGAGTCACGAGCAGAACAGTTTACCACCGGGCGGGGCGACTGTTCGAGTGACTCCGCCGACCGCCGCCGGGCGGCACCCGAGGACACGCTCGACATGACCACGCTCGACCTCTCAGGCGTCACCAAGCGGTACGGCGACGCGACGGCGTTGAACGACGTCTCACTCACCATCGACGACGGCGAGTTCTTCACGCTCGTCGGCCCCTCTGGGTGTGGGAAGACCACGACGCTCCGCCTCGTCGCGGGGTTCGAGTCACCCACCGCGGGACGAATCACCTTCGACGGCCGCGACGTGAGGGGAGTTCCACCCGAAGCGCGGGGTATCGGCGTCGTCTTCCAGAACTACGCGCTCTTCCCCCACATGAGCGTCGCCGAGAACGTCTCGTACGGGCTCAGGTTCTCCGACCCGCCGGGCGGTGTTTCGACCGGGGAGCGCGTCAGCGAGTTGCTCTCACTCGTCGACCTCGCGGGCTTCGAGGACCGAGAGCCGACGGAGCTCTCGGGCGGCCAACAGCAGCGCGTCGCCCTCGCCCGAGCGCTCGCCCCCGGGCCGCGGGTGTTACTCCTCGACGAACCGATGAGTGCACTCGACGCGGGGCTTCGCGAGCGCCTCCGCGGACAGGTGAAGGAGATCCAGCGCGAACTTGGCGTGACGACTCTGTACGTCACCCACGACCAGGAGGAGGCGCTCGCCGTCTCCGACCGCGTGGCCGTGATGCACGACGGGAGGGTCGAACAGGTCGGAACACCCCGCGACATCTACGACTGGCCGGAGACGTCGTTCGTCGCGTCGTTCGTCGGGGACAACAACCTCCTCGAGGGGCAGGTCGTCGGTCGTGACGACGGGGTGCTCGACGTCGCGGTCGACGAGGCGGTGTTCAGCGTGACGGCCCGGGCGTCCGGACGGGAGCCGAACGTCGGGGCGGACGTCACGTTCGGCGTGCGGCCGGAGCGACTCCAAGTCGTCGACGAGGGGGCAGGTTCGAACGGAAACCGCGTACGAGCGCGGGTCACCCGGTCGGAGTTCCTCGGCGAGACGACGCGGGTGTGGCTCGATTGGAACGGGAGGGAACTGACGGCGCGGACGACGGACGCGCTGGCGGGCGCGGTGACGCTGGCGTTCGAGGCGGAGGACGCCCACCTCGTGAGCGTCGACCGCGGGTAGAACAGTGCGTCAGGGGGCGACGCCCACGGTGAGCAGCGTCCCGAGGTCCCGGTAGCGTTCGACCATCGCCTCACGCGTCTCGAACCCCTCGGTCGGGAACTCGCTGGCCGGAGGGATCTCCGTCTCCCGGTCGGGGACGTTGTCCTGTCCGGCGACGTAGAGGCCGGCCTCCCGGAACTGTTCGCGGTACTCCGGACCGGACCAGCGCGTCATCGGGATGGAGATGTTGTCCTGCCACTCGTGTGAGTGGACGTTCTCCTCGTAGTAGTTGACGGCGCAGTAGAACGTCCCACCGGGGCGGAGGACGCGAGCGACCTCCTCCAGCGTGTGGAGCGGGTCGGGCGCGTAGTAGAACGCCTCCATCGAGAAGCAGTGGTCGAAGCTGTCGTCGACGAACGGAAGGGCGTCGAAGTCGCCGACGAGGAACTCGACCCCTTCGTCGTCGGTGTACGCTCGGGCGTTCTCGACCATCCCGGGTGCGCCGTCGAGGCCGACTGCACGCCCCGCATCGGCGGCCTCGCAGAGGGCGCGGGCGGCGTACCCGCTTCCGGAACCGAGGTCGAAGACGGCGTCGCCCGACTCGACCGGCATGCGCGAGAGGACGTGTTTCGCGGTGTGCCAGTGGCGCTCTTCCATTCCGCGGTCGCGGCCGTCGGCGGCCCAGGCGTCGAATTCGTCGCGAACGCTCATACCGAGAGGAGACGCGCGGTGGTGAAAACGGGTTCGGACTGGCCGACAGGTGCCCGTTCCGTATCGGCTTTAGCCGTGGGCGCTCAGAGAGAGAGGTATGGTCGGGAAGAACCGGCGGTTCGCGCTCGCGGACACGGCTCAGCAGGTCGTCGGCGGGTTCCTCCTCGCGGGGCCGTTCGTCGTCACCGAAGAGGTGTGGGTACTGGCGCGGAGCATGTCCGCCGTCCAGGGGCTGTTGACGTTCGTCATCGTCCTCGGAATCGGCTACGGGACCCTCTACAAGGCCGACAACCGCGACCCCGACCGCGAAGTCGACATCGCCGGGGTTCCCGCCCGCTTCGTCTCGCTCATCCTCGTCTCGTACCTCTCGGTGTTCATCCTCGCGCTGGCGTTCGACGCGCCGGGAACGTTCCTCGCCGACATCGCCCAGGCCGACCCGAACGCCGTCGAGATTCTGGGGATGACACTGAGCGGAGCGGTCCTCGACGTCACGGTGAAGGCGACGAGTGTCGGGGCGGTCTTCAGCGTCATCGGGGCGGCGACAGCCGACAGCCTGTTCTGACACCCCCTCGCTATCCCGCAGTCTTAAGTCCGTTCGGTCGGTGAATCGCGTATGGATTACACCCTCGCCATCGAGAACACGCCCGAGAGCATCCCGGGCGGAACAGGGCTCCTTCTCCTCCATCCGAGCATCGGCGAGACGGACCGCATCGACACCGACTTTCTGAAGACCGACACCGACCACTTCCTCGTCGTCTCCACGCGAACCACGGCGCGAGAGGTCGAGCAGAAGCTCGAGTACTACGACGTCGACGAATCCCGTGCGGTCATCCTCGACTCCATCTCCGTCGAACGCGGCTACTCGCGGCGCCGGACCGAACACATCCACTACGTCCGCTCGCCGGACGACCTGGCGGGCATCGTCGAACAGGTCCGCACCTTCCTCGAGACCCACGATGGCAAACTCCGCGTGAGTGTCGACTCCGTCACCGAGATGGCGTACTACGCCGACGTCGACCAGGCGTACGCGGCGACGGAGGAACTGCTCGAACTCCTCGAAGCACACGACGCCGTCGGGCTGTTCCACCTCTCGAAGGAGGTCCACGACGACGAGACACTCGACCGGTTCCGCGGGCTGTTCGACGGCGTCATCGACCTCGACGTCGACGGGAACGTCGGCTACGAGTCGTAACGTAAGCGCCTCGACCGCACGGACAGCGGGAGAAGCGTCGACGGCACGTCGACACGTCGACGAACCGAACCGGGACAGGAGAGGGAGACAGCCGTCAGCGGTCGTCTTCGCGCAGCTGCTCGAACGTCTTCTCCGCCCACCGGACCGCGTACGCCGGGCCGTGGTCGAGGTACGCCTGGGTGTCGAGCGCGGCGAAGGGGGCCGGGAGGTCGAGGCCGTGTTTCACCGCCGAGCAGGCGTACTCCGTCGCGGCCGCGAAGGAGGTCTTTCCGTGGGCGACCTCCGCCGGCAGGTCGGTGAGTCGTCCCTCCAGTCGGTCGCCGGCGTCACGCCACGCGTCGTACAGTTCGGGATAGTCGTCGTCCCACTCGCGGAAGACCTCGCGCGTCTGCAGGCCGACCCACGCGTCGTACAGCGCCGCAGCCACCTGGAAGACGTCGGCCGAAGCGGAGTCGACGGCCGCGTCGAGAGCGGCATACCGCTCCCCGAAGAAGGGGAGGAAGCTCTCCGGGACGTCGAGGGAGAGTTCGACGAACGCCTCGGCGAGGAGGAACTGGAGGAACGCCTCGGGCGTCCCGCGGGCGCGGAACTTCACCAGAACCATCGGGGGGACGGTCTGGCGGGTCCACACGACGGTTCCGTCGTTCGGCAAGCCGATGGTGAAGTCCGAACTAGCGTAGTGTGCGAGCGTCTCGGGAACGTCGTCGGGGAGCCACTCGAGCGGATAGCTCGCCGGGGCGAGCGAGTCCGCGAGGAGGCCAAGATCCTCGGCGACGGCGGGGGGAAGCGTCTCGAAGTCGCGACTGACGTCCAGCACGATGGCGTCGGACGCGTACGCGTCGTGAGCGGCTTCGACCTCGCCCGTAAGCGGTCGGCGCTCGAACGCGGACATCGCTACCCGAAGGCGGCGACGCCGATGAGAAGCAGCACCAACACGACCGCGAGGCCGACTGTTCCGAGTACGATCTTCGTCGCTTGGCTCATATCCTCACGGTCTGGGTCTGTTCGCATAAAAGCTTCAATTCCGGCTACGACTGCACCCTGCCCGCTCGCAATCGACAGGCTGCCACGCCACGCGATCACGACCCGGGAGGCCCCCGTTTCCGGTGGAGCGCGGACGCACGACGAGGAGCGTTTCGTGGTTCGAGAGCGCGGTCGAGCGAGAGAACGGCGTCGGGACGACGACAGCGTCGGCGTCCGCGAGGTTCCAGTCGAAGCAAAGGGGTTGTGCTCCGTTCACCCGACGTCGACAGCGTTCGAGAGGGCGTCAGTCCTCGTCGCGGTCGCCCCAAGAGCCCGGTACCTCGATGACGTATCGGCCGTCCTCCTGGAGGGAGATGATGTACTCCTGTCTGTCGTACAGTTCCATGAGGTTGAGTTCGTACTTCCCGGGGCTGACGATCTTGATGCTCTCGAACTGGCTGTTGAGTTCCTCGCGGAGCTCGTCGAGCCCGGGCCGGTCCTCGCTCTCTGGTTCGATGACGCGCCCGTCGACCTTCTCGGGGGCCGGCCGAGACTCCGAGGCGGCGTCGGCGAGTTCGTCTGGACTGACCATGTCCGTTCGCGCGCTCGCCTGCGCGTGGTCCTCTGCCGGAGGTCTGACCTCGTCAGTTCGGTGGTCGACCTCCGTGTCGGTGTCGTCGTCGGAGTCGCCGTCGGGGTCGTCGTCGGTTGGTGACTGCGACGTCGCGGGCGTCGGAGATGCCGTCGACTGTGACGACTGCGGCGACGCGGCTCGGCTCGGTTCGGTCTCCGCCGACGACGATGACGACGGGTCGGGTGGCGACGAGTCGGATGGGGGTGACGTGTCGGTCGGTCCGTCACCAGCGCCCGTCGTCGGGCGGTCGGCGCGGTTCGTCGACCGAGAGCCGGCGTCGGACGCGGCGGGGTCGTCCGCCGTCTGCTCGGACGCCCGTGAGGCTCGGGACGACGAGGGCTTGAACTGGAACTTGTTACCACCACAGTCGGGGCAGCCAGAGAGCATCTCCTTCGAGCCGTCGGCGAACGTCCGCCCGCAGGTGGTACACTGGTGGGGCATCGGGCTACTTCCGTGAGACGAGCGCGCTGATGAAGTCCTCGTCCTTGTGGAGCGTCTTGATCTGGTTGGCCGGCCCGATGACGGTGAGCTTCTTCGGCGAGTCTCGGCCGATGAGCTTCCCGAAGAGGCCGCCGCCGCCACTACCGGTGGTGGGGTAGGTCTCGATTTCGATGCCGTTGAACTCGTCGGGGCTGATCTCGGTCATCGTCACCTCGATGAGCTTCGACTCCTCGTCGGGCGAGAGCCCCTCTTCGAGGATGACGATGTTGCCCTCGCGGACGCCGTCGAGGATGAGCCGGATCTTCTCCATCGAGCGGAGTTTCTCCATGCGGGCACCGCTGATGAGGTCGATCTGGACGCCGTCAGGCGAGTCCGGTTCGGGGGTTGCTTCAACCATCGTGGCTCACCCGAAGTACTCCGCGATCTTCTCGTACACTTCGTCCATGTTGTCCCCCTCGAGTGCCGATAGCGGCACCGTCTCGTGCTGTGGGTAGGCGTTCGCGATGCGCTGAACGTTCGAATCGTCGAGGTCGATCTTGTTCGCGAAGATCAACACGGGCAGGTTCTGACTCTCGATGATGCCGATGAGCATCGTGTTCACCTGGGTGAACGGGTCCTGGGTCGAGTCGAGGACGTAGATGACGCCGTCGACGTCCTCGCGGAGCCAGTGCATGGCCTCGGCGACACCTTCTGTCGCCTCGCGGGAGCGTCGGACCGCGTCTTCTTTCTCCATGTCGTGCTCGATGAACTCCTTGTAGTCGACTTTCGTCGTCACCCCCGGCGTGTCGACGATGTCGATGGTGACGGTCTTGCCGTTCCGTTCGATCTCGACGTTCTCCTTGCGTCGGGCGCGGCGAGTCTCGTGGGGGATGTGGCTCTCGGGGCCGACCGCGTCACCGGTCCAGTCGCGTGCGATTCGGTTCGCGAGTGTCGTCTTCCCGGCGTTCGGCGGTCCGTAGATGCCGATCCGCTTGGGTTCGGCGTCCTCGAACAACCGGTCGACGACCCGCGATATGCTGTCTCTGAGGTCTGTAAACAGTCCCATCCTGGCCTCCAGCACCCTCTACGGTCCCGCAGAGGGGCGTATGCGGTTACAACACATTCGACTCCACTTAAGTCTGCGTCAGACACGCGTCATCGTCTCTCGTGGTGCTCCGCGGACCGTCGTGCACCCGAAACGACCCGCCACGCTTCACGCATCGGGACGGCAGTCGTCGAAGGAAGCCCGCCGAGAGTCGTCGAGGCTGCCGGGAGCGGTTCGTCGTCCCCGTCCGCTGCGCGCGAACTGAACCCCTTTGCTTCCGGTGGAGACTCCTCGGAGCAGCCGACGTGTGAACGTCTTTACACACGGGAGAGCGGAGCAGCAGCTGGTCTGTTCGATTCAGTGAGGGGGGCGAACGCGGGGGCGGGCGGGACGTGCCTCGGTCCGACTCGAGTGGAACTCGCGGGGTGGTGGACGACCCGACCGGTGCCCCCCCACCCCTTCGTTTCAACTGGAACGTCCCTGAAGACGGGGCGGCCCACAGCCGAGGATCGACCGAACTCACTAGATACCTAGATAAACCGGTCGAAAATATGTATTGCTACTGCAGTACGGACTCAGTTTGAATGTGTTTGACTTAATCCTTTTCGTCCTAGTAGCCCCCTTCTCCCCCCCCACCCCTCTCGGAGCGGTTCCAGTTGAAACGAAGGGGTGGGGGGGTTCGTGATAGCAAATCAACATGACTCCGTTCGCGAGGGCGTTCCGCACCGTCGAGTCGTCTCTGGACGCGTTCGCCTTCTTCACCAGCGCTTCCACAGCTTCACCCCCACCGCTTCACATCGAACGGGTTCCCCGAGAGGAACGGACTCGACCCGTTCGCTCTCGAGCGTCGGGGTGACCCCTCTCGAGGCGAGTCCCGACCAGGTCCGGGTGGATTCGCGACCCGACCGTCGGTACCCGCCCCCGTTTCGGGTCGACAGCCAACTCCCCGGTGTGAGGCCTCTCCAGTCCGCTCTGGATGGTTTTCGGGTCTATTCGACACGAAACGTGGCTGGTGAGAGACAATCTTTTTATACCTCCTCTTCATCTGTTTCGCCTGCATCATCTGGACGCCTCTCGCAGCCGGTCTGGTGCGACACGCTCGTACACGCCGTGTATCCGGCGATACGCTGGTGCGAGAACGATTCTCCAGTTGAAACGGTGGGGTTACGCACATGGGTGAACACGAGGATGACACAGGCGGTGTGGGTGACCATGCCCAACGAGACAGAACCGAAGGTGACCGAGCCGTCGACGACGCCGACGAGACCATTCCGGGTTCGGTCGACGACCTGACCGACACGGACCAGTCGGCCTCCCAGCCGTCGGCCGGGCTGGACTTCGACGAGGTCGTCCTCGAAGAGACGACCGAGAGCACGGGACTGTTCGACGACCTGCTCTCGGGCGAGCCCATCTTCGAGAACAAGGAGGTCCTTCGGCCGTCGTACACGCCACACGAACTGCCCCACCGAACCGAACAGATCAATCAGATGGCGACCATCCTCGTCTCCGCACTCCGCGGCGAGACGCCGTCGAACATCCTCATCTACGGGAAGACCGGAACCGGGAAGACGGCCAGCGCGAAGTACGTCTCCCAGGAGCTGGAGTCGACCTCGCAGAAGTACGACGTCCCCTGTGAGGTCGAGTACATCAACTGCGAGGTGACCGATACTCAGTACCGGGTCCTCGCCCAGCTCGCCAACAAGTTCATCGAGAAGAACGAGGCCGTCATCGAGGGGCGACTCGACCGCCTTCGCGAACTGCAGACGCGCGCGGCCGAGGACGCCGACGCGCTCGCAGGGACGGAGTTCGAGTCGCTCGACGCCCTCGAAGCGCGTCTCGCGAGCCTCGAAGCCGACCGCGAGGAGATGGAGACGGTTCCCATGACCGGGTGGCCCACCGACAGGGTGTACTCGACGTTCTTCGACGCCGTCGACTACCACGAACGGGTCGTCGTCATCATGCTCGACGAGATCGACAAGCTCGTCGAAAAGAGCGGTGACGACACCCTGTACAACCTCTCGCGGATGAACTCCGAGCTCACCAACTCTCGCATCTCCATCATGGGTATCTCGAACGACCTGAAGTTCACCGACTTTCTCGACCCGCGCGTGAAGTCCTCGCTGGGTGAAGAGGAGATCGTCTTCCCGCCCTACGACGCCACACAACTGAGAGACATCCTCCAGCACCGCGCCGACGTGGCGTTCAAATCTGGCGCGTTGACCGACGACGTCATCCCCCTCTGTGCCGCGTTCGCCGCGCAGGAACACGGCGACGCTCGACGGGCGCTCGACCTGCTCCGGACGGCCGGCGAACTCGCCGAACGCGGACAGGCCGACACGGTCGAGGAACGACACGTCCGACAGGCGCAGGACAAGATCGAACTCGACCGCGTCGTCGAGGTCGTCCGGACGCTCCCGACCCAGTCGAAGATCGTCCTCTTCGCGACCATCCTCCTCGAGAAGAACGGCGTCCGAAACATCAACACCGGCGAGGTGTTCAACATCTACAAGCGGCTCTGTGAGGAGATCGACGCCGACATCCTGACTCAGCGGCGCGTCACCGACCTCATCTCCGAACTCGACATGCTCGGCATCGCTAACGCCGTCGTCGTCTCCAAGGGCCGATACGGCCGCACGAAGGAGATCTCCATCTCGGTCCCCATCGACGAGACCGAGGCCGTCTTGCTCTCCGACTCCCGACTGAGCGACATCGAGAACGCTCAGCCGTTCGTTCAGGCTCGATTCGACAACTGACCGCGGACCCGCCCGCAGTCGCCCGTCTCTCGAGACGTCACTCCCACCAGCGGTGTCTCTCGGCTCTCGTCAGGACGCACGCGTCGACCCGGCCGGCGTACCCTGTTCCCTGTCGCTACGCAGCGATGGAATCGCGGTCCACGGGAGTCACGCCCGCTCGTGGCCCACGGGAATCACGCCGACCCACGTCTCGTTCCTCGCGTGGGTCCCTGCGGACGACTCGCGCGGTGGTGCCGACCACTCGCCAGTCGTCAGTTGCCGGCTCACGTCGGGTCCGACCGCCGAGGTATCGGCGGAGAACACCGCGTACGCCCCCGTCTGGACGATGTCGGAGAGTCCCAGTCGGACCCACCCGAGGTAGGGAATCCGGAGCCGCGCGATGCCCGTAATCCACGACGGCCTCACGGGTTCGGCGATGCCCGAGACCTGGTCGTACCGGCCGTTCGCGTCGCCCTTGGTAATGAAGCCGGCGTGCGGTGCGGGGCAGTTGCGGAGGTCGTCACAGCTGTCGGCGGAGATGAACTCGGGGTCGGCCCGGTCGTACCAGTTCTCGCCCTCCTGAACGTAGAACTCCGCGCGGTGGATGATTGGGGGGCCGCCCCGTCCCGGGTCGTCGTAGACGACGACCGAGCCTGGCCCGCCGAACGTCCGGTAGCCGGCGTCTGAACCGGTCTCTGCGGTCACGACGCCGGTCGAGTCGTACGCCGAGTCGGGCGCGTACCGTCCGGGTTCGGTGATGAACACGAGGTCGCCCTTGTGCATATGCGGCTCCATACTCCCGGACTCGACGGCGACCATCGGCGGCCACACGCCGCTGACACCGAACAGGACCAGGCCGACGAGGACGACGGCACCGATGCTCGTCCCCACTTCGCGCAGGAAGAAGAGCGGCCCGGACCGCGCAGTCCACAGGCGGCGGGCGAACGACTCGTCAGTCTCCCGGCCGGGAACCGGGTCCGGTGCCCGACGGTCGTGCGGCGCTTCGGTGTCGGCTCTAAGGGTATCCTGTCCGCTGTGCTCGTCGGCCGTCGCTGACTCGCCGCTGGCTTGCTCGGCAGACGAGGTGGAGGGACTCGTGGAGACCGCGTCGTCCACCGGACGCTCGTCGTCCTGCGAGGACCGGCGGCCCTCATCAGCGGTCATCACCTCTCTTACCTCCGCCCCGGGTTTCAACCTTCTGGGTTTCCACCTTTTCGGCAGTTCTCCAGCGGGGTCCGGCACGCTTTTCTCGCGCCCTCGCCACCTGCAGATGTGCCGCTGGAGACGACGACGCGCATCGTCCGAGAACTCGCCCGACACGGGTACAACGCCGAACGGGAGGCGGTCACCCTCATCGCGAGTGCCGACGACACCGCCGGGACGCTCGACCGTGTCGTCGAGCACGCACCGGACGGTGCCCTGCGGATCACGACAGCACACGTCCGGACCGTCCTGGACGCGGAGACGGCCCCCATCCCCGACCCACCTGGTGTCGTCTCCGACGCGCCCGCCGAAGACGCGGCCGAGCCGCCCGTCTCACACCCCTCTGTTTCGGGTGGAGAATCAGACACTCCACCGGGTTCTTCGAGTAGTACTCCAGTCGAAACGAAGGGGTCGACTCGGCAACGAGACCGGGACCCCTCACAGCGCGTCGTGAGCATCGACGGCGACATCACGGGACAGTCGACCGGAACCGGCGACTACGACGACTTCGTCGCCATCTTCAGAGACCGCTACGAGACGCTCTCGAAGCAGTTGCGCGGCCGGGTCAACCACCGCCCGGCGACGGCGATTCAGGACATGCCGGGGCGGAGCGACGCGGAGATGATCGGCCTCGTCAACGACATTCGCTCGACGGCGTCGGGTCACTGGCTCGTCGAACTCGAGGACACGACCGGCGTCTTCCCGTGTCTCGTGATGAAAGACAAGGACATCGCCGCCTCGGTCGAGGAACTGCTCAAGGACGAGTGTATCGCGGTGTCGGGAACGCTCGCGGACGACGCCGGCATCCTGTTCGTCGACGACCTCTACTTCCCCGACGTACCCCGGACCTACCGCCCGTCGACGGCGGACCGTCACGTCCAGGCCGCGCTCATCTCCGACGTCCACGTCGGCAGCCAGGAGTTCGTCGCCGACGCGTGGTCCGCGTTCGCCGACTGGCTCCACACCGAGGAGGCCGACCACGTCGAGTATCTCCTCATCGCCGGCGACATGGTCGAGGGAGTCGGGGTCTACCCGAACCAGGACGAGGAACTGAGCATCATCGACATCTACGAGCAGTACGAGCAGTTCGCAGAACACCTCAAGGAGGTGCCCGGCGACATGGAGATCGTGATGATTCCGGGTAATCACGACGCCGTCCGCCTCGCCGAACCCCAACCGGCGTTCGACGAGAACCTCCGGGAGATCATGTCCGCTCACGACGCTCGTATCACGGGCAACCCCTCGACCGTGACCATCGAGGGCGTCTCGGTCCTGATGTACCACGGCGTCTCGCTCGACGAGGTCATCGCCGAACTGCCCGAGGAGAAGGCGAGCTACGACAACCCCCACACGGCGATGTACCAGCTGTTGAAGAAACGCCACGTCGCCCCGCAGTTCGGCGGCCGGATGCGTCTCGCTCCCGAGAAGCAGGACTACCTCACCATCGACACCGTCCCGGACGTCTTCCACACGGGCCACGTCCACAAGCTGGGATACGGCAAGTACCACAACGTTCTGGCCGTCAACTCGGGCTGCTGGCAGTCACAGACCGCCTTCCAGAAGTCGGTCAACATCGACCCCGACGTCGGCTTCGCGCCCATCGTCGACCTCGACACGCTGAACCTGACGCTCCGGAAGTTCACCTGAGGCGTCCCCCGCCCTCGCCGTCACCGTCACCGCGGGTCGAGCCGGTACTTGACTGTTCGCCGTCCACTGAAACTCGGCCCGCGTCCGTCCGCGTCGAACCCGGCGTTCTCCGCGGCCGCCGTGAGGACGTCGTCGGTAGCCTCGACGAGGAGTTCGACGGCCATCCGTTCGTTCGTCGCGAAGCGAATCGGTTCGCCGATGAGGCGTTCACAGGCCTCCGTGGTCCCCCCGAACTGCGTCACGTAGACGGTGTCCTCGCGCGCGTCGAAGCTGACGAACCCGAGGACGTTCTCGGTGGGCTCGTCTCGCGCGTCGGTGCTCACGTCGGCGTCGACGTCCGCGTTCGGTCCGGGGTCGTTCCGCCGCACCGCGACGCGAACTGTCCGGTCGTGGACGACGTTGCGCATCACGTCGGCCGGTGCGTCGACGATTGCCGCCATGGCGTCGGCGTCTGCTTCGACGGCGTCACGGACCTCCATGTCTCCCACTAGCCACTGAGCCGATATAAATCTCCGTCGGCGGGGGGCCCGACTCACAAGAAGGTGTTCGCGCTTGGCTTCGACTCCCGGGTTCGACGACGCGCGTGTCGCTCAGCTCTCCGCGTCGTACTCGAACTCCATCTCCGCCTCGTCACCCTCGCCGGTGTCGTACTCGAACTCGACCTCGGCGTCGACCGACTCCCCGTTCGTCACGTCCGACGCCATCTCGACGAGTTCGTCCACGCTGTCGAGGTCGAGCAGTTCGCGGGTGTCCGCGTCGAACGTCAGGCTATCGAGCCCGGCCGACTCCTGGACGTCGCTCTCGGTGAGCTGTCGCCCGTATCTTCCCAGGAGGGAGGTGAGCTCCTGGGGGAGGACGTACGTCGTCGACGGGGCCTGTCCTATCCTCCCCAGCGTCTCCATTCCCTTGTCGATGATGGCGCGCTCGCCCATCGACTCCGCCGACCGGGCCCGGAGGACGGTGGCGATGGCGTCGCCCTGCGCCTCCAAGACCGCGGCCTGTTTCTTCCCCTGTGATTCGACGATGGCCGCCTGCTTCTCCCCTTCGGCCCGCTCGATGGCGCTCCGCCGCTCACCCTGCGCCTCGAGAATCATCGCACGGCGGTGCCGCTCGGCGGAGGTCTGCTCTTCCATCGCGTTCACGACGTCCGCACTCGGCGTCACCTCGCGGACCTCGACGCTCTCGACGCGGATGCCCCACCGGTCCGTGGGCTCGTCCAGTTCCTTCCGAATCCGGTCGTTGATCTGGTCGCGCCGCGACAGCGTCTGGTCGAGTTCCATGTCGCCCAGTGCCGCACGGAGCGTCGTCTGCGCGAGCAGCGAGACGGCGCGGCGGTAGTCGTCGACCTCGAGGAAGGCGCGCTTGGCGTCCATCACCCTGATGTACACCACGGCGTCGGCCGTGACGGGCGAGTTGTCCTCGGTGATGGCCTCCTGGGAGGGCACGTCGAACGTCTGCGTCCGCATGTCGAACGCGTACGTCCGCGAGACGAACGGCGGGACGACGTTCAGGCCGGGCCGGAGCAGCCCCCGGTACTCGCCGAAGACCGTGAGCGCGCGCGTCTCGTACGCCTCGACGATTTCGACGGCGCTGTACACCGCCGAGACGGCGAGCGCGAGGACCGCGAGACCGATCACCGTGACGGGCGTGATGGGCACCACGAGGAGGGCGAGGGCGACGAGGACCACGGCGACCAGGCCGGTCTTGAGCGCTCCGGGGAGCCCGCCGCGTTCGGACACGGCTGTGGACGACCCGCCGGTCGTGAGTCGACCGACGGTCCGACCGAGCCAGCGGAAGAAGCTCATACCGAGTGTAGGGACGTCGTCGTGATAAGGCTTGACGTGACCGACGTGAGACACAAGACACTCGGCGCGCTCTCCCCACCTCTCGGCCGATGACCACACGCGCATCCATCGACGTCGAAGACCTGCTGAAGCTCGTGCTCGGACTCGTGGTAGTCTGGCTCGTCCTCGAGGTCGTCGGCGAGGTCGTCGGGCTGTTCACCACGCTCCTGGGGCCGCTCCGCCCCCTCCTGGGCATCGCTATCGTCGCCCTCGTCGCTCTCTGGTTTCTCGACTACCTCTGAACTCCGCCGCCGCCCGCGACGAGTGGCGGAAGACGAGACACTCAAGCGGGTCGCCCGCCTGCTCCGACTGTGTTCAGCCTCAACCTCCCCGTTCCCGGCGCCGTCGCACGCGAGGCGTCGGCCCTCCACCCCGCGCTGGCGAGTGCGGGCGTCACTCGCTTCCGCGACCGACACTCGCTCGTCGTCAAGCGGTTCGAGGGGAAGCGACCGGGAGGCGAGCGGTACGAGTCGCTTCCGCGGCTACGCGAGCGGCTCCGGACGGCGCTTCGGGGCCAGCCGGCGTTCGAAGCCCGCCTTGCCGGCGTCGACGTCTTCGAGGACCCGCCGCGGGGACCGGGGCCGGTCGTCCACCTCGCCGTCGAGAGCCCCGGGCTCGTCGCACTCCACGAGCGCCTCGTCGACGCGTTCGGTGCCGTCGAGGGGCTGGAGGGCGACGACTACACGCCGCACGTGACGCTCGGTCGTGGCGGGAGCTTCGACGCTGCCCTCCTCACCGACCTCTCCGCACGGGTCGACCCCGTGACGTGGACCGTCTCCGAACTCGCCGTGTACGATTCACGGAGCCGGGAGACGGCCGCGCGGGTGTCGCTGCCGGCGTAGCGCGAGACAGCGGGTCACGACGTGGGGCCGACACGAGCCGCTTACCGTTCGACGAGTCGCATCTCCATCGGCTGGCGGGGGTGCATCGTCAGCGAGCCACGGAGGTCGAACGGCTCGTCGCGCTCGTACTCGAGGCGGTACTCCTGACAGACGGTCCCGAGGATGAGCCGCGCCTCGAGCAGTGAGAGCTGTTTGCCGATACAGAAGCGGGGCCCGCCGCCGAACGGGAAGTACGCGAAGCGGGGTCTGTCGTCGGCGCGCTCGTCCAGCCAGCGGTCGGGATCGAACTCCAGCGGGTCGTCCCAGTACCGCGGCGAGCGGTGGACGGCCCACTGTGAGAGCATGACGGCGCTCCCCTCGGGGATGCGGTACCCGCCCAGCCTGACGTCGACCTGCGGCTCGCGGAAGATGGTGTACACCGGCGGGTAGAGCCGCATCGCCTCGTTCAACACGGCTTCCGTGTACTCCATCTGCCGGACGTCGGCGAACGTCGGGCGGTCCCCTCCGAGGAGCGAGTCGAGTTCCTCGTGGACCCGCGCTTCGACCTCCGGGTGCTGTGAGAGGAGGTACCAGGTGTAGGTGAGGGTGAGTGCCGTCGTATCGTGTCCCGCCAGGAGCATCGTCACCATCTCGTCGCGGAGGTTCTCGTCCGTCTGCCGTCCCTCCGCACGCGCCCGCAAGAGGATGGAGAGGAGGTCCATCGGCTCCTCTCCATCGCCGTCCTGGGTCCCCTCGCGTTCGTCGATGAGGTCCCAGACGACCTCCTCGATGGTCGACAGCGCCCGCTTGTACTCGCGATTCTCCTTCGTCGGAGCCCAGTCGGGAATCGCGAAGCGGAACGGGTTCGGCTCGAAGCGCGAACCGAGCGGCTCGAGGTTCTCCTGTACCGTCCGGACGCGTTCGTCGTCGATGGTCGACCCGAACATCGCCTCGACGATGATCTTCACCGTGAGGCGGGCCATCTCGAGGTGGACGTTCACCACCTCCCCGCCCGTCCAGTCGTCGAGCATCTCCACCGTGTAGTCGACCATCTGGTCCGACAGCCCCGAGAGCCGCGACATCAAGAACGCGGGCTGGGCGAGTTCGCGCTGTTTCCGCCAGGTGTCACCTTCGCTCAACAGCAGCCCCTCGCCGAGGAGGTCGCCGA
This sequence comes from Salinigranum halophilum, assembly GCF_007004735.1. Taxonomy (NCBI): domain Archaea; kingdom Methanobacteriati; phylum Methanobacteriota; class Halobacteria; order Halobacteriales; family Haloferacaceae; genus Salinigranum; species Salinigranum halophilum. The sequence continues at coordinate 78,180 of NZ_SSNL01000007.1, read as the reverse complement.
TGGCGTCGTCTTGGAACTTCGGCTTCGTGTACTTCGCGTCGTCGGTCACGAGGACCCGCTCGATGTCGGCGGGGTTCGTGATCATGTACGTGTCGATGGGGCCGAGTTCGAAGTGGACGACGTCGCCGTACGCTTCCGCACAGGCCGTGATGAACTCGAACGGGTCGCGGGCGTACTGACCGCTGTTCCCGATGACCGGGACACCCTTCGGACCGGGCGGTTCCGTGCTCATTAGCCCCTCCTTCGACTGGAGAGACATGAAGCGTTCGGCCCCACACCTCTCTCTCGTCGGGTCGCGCCCGCTGTGGCTCACGGCCGCGGCGGGTCGCCGGTGTACGCGTCGTGGTCGGTGAAGAAGTTCAAAATCGCGAACTTCGCCTTCGACGGCCCGACGTCGACGAACTCCGTCCGCTCTTCGGTGGGGAACGAGCCCCGGACCCCGTACCGGCCCATGTCACGGCTCTCGCGCGTGTACCGACGGTCGAGCAGGAGTCGAACCCCGAAGTCGTCCGGCGAGCGGATGACACGGCCGAGCGCTTGGCGCGTCTTGCGGATGGTTGGAATCTCGACGCCGTAGCGCCATCCCGCCTCGTTTCCCGGATAGGCTCTGTCGTACGCGGCCTGCACCGCCTCCATCCGCTCGGAGAGGTGCGGATAGGGGACGCCGACGACCGCTACGGTCCGCGCGTCGTCGCCGTCGAAGCTCACGCCCTCGCTGAGCGTCCCCCACAGCGAGGTGAAGAGCGCACCGTCGTCGCTGGCGACGAACCGCTGTCGGGCCTGTTCGGTGTCGACGTCCGAGCCGTCGAGCCACAGGCTCGTCTCCCCGGCCCGTCCCCGGAGGCGTTCGTAATACCGTTCCGCCTCCGCGTACGAGGGGAAGAACACGAGGGTGTTCCCCGGGGTGAAGCGCAGCACGTCCGCGAGCGTCTCCGCGACGAGTTCCTGGGTCTCGGGGTTGCTCCGCTCCGAACTGAACAGTGGGGGGACGTCGACGGTGAGGGTCCGGCGGTTCTCCTCCGGGTAGGCGAGCCCGTACGCCATCGTCACCGGGTCCTCCAACCCGAGGACGTCCTGCGTCACGTCGAAGGGACGGAGCGTCGCGCTCATGAGCACCGTCGCCGACACCTGGTCGAACAGTTCCTGGGTGACCTCCCGCGGGATGCACGTGTACAGCTCCGCGCGGCCGTATATCTCGTCGCTCCCGCCGTCGCGGCGGACCGAGCACATCGGATGCTGGCCGAGGTCGCCCCCTTCGTCCATCCACGCCGAGACGAACGCCGCCGCCTGCAGCGTCTGACACTCCTTCCGGGAGGTGGTCTCTCCCTGCTTGTACGCCTCCTCGTACTCCTCGTCGAGGCGCTTGCCCAACTGAAGCGCGAGTTCGACCTCCGTCGAGATTCCCCGCCCCTCGTACGCGTCGAGAAAGCGCATCGTGAGGTCGTCGCGCCGGTCGTCGTTCGCGATAGAGAGGTCGTACCAGTTCTCGCCGACCTGCTCGCGTTCGCCGAACGCGAGCGCCTCCTCGTAGGTTTCACAGAGCGCATCGGAGAACGCCCGAAGGACGTTTTCCGCCGAGACGGCCCGCGAATCGTCGACGTCCTCCAGCTCCGACAGCGCGGCGGAGAGGGTGTTCTCGGTCAGTGTTCGCGTCGCGTGGTCTCTGGCGGCGGATTCGACGTTGTGCGCCTCGTCGAACACCGTGATGACCTCGCTCGGCTCGCGGCCGAGCCACCGGAAGAACTGTTCGCGGATGAGGGGGTCCAGCAGGTGGTGGTAGTTGCAGACGACGAGGTCGACCCCTTCCATCCCCTCCTTCAGCAGCTCGTACCCACACAGTCCTTCCCTGTCCGCGTAGTCGTACACGTCCTGGGGGGTCCGAACGTCGTCGAACAGCCACGAGAAGAACGCGCCGGTGTCGCGGGTGAGGTTCGCTCGGTAGTGGTCGCAGACGTTCCCGTCCTCGAACTCCTCCAGCTCCGACTCGAGCGTGTCGAGTTCGTCCATCACCGCCTGCCGCGCCTCGCCCGCTCCCTTGCTCCCCGCTTGGAGTTCGTCGAGGAGGTCTTGCTGGCGCGCGTTCAGTTCGTCCACCTCCTCCTGTTTCTCGACCAGGTCGCGCGTCGTGTCCCGAAGCGTCTGACACTCGCGGTAGTCGACGTCGATGTGACACATCGACGCCTTTCCCTTGAACACCACGGCCCGGATGGGCTCCGTCCGGGTGATGGCGCGGGCGTCGGCGACGAACTGGCGCATCTGCTGGTGGACGTTCGTGGTGATGACGACCGTCTTGTCCTCCTCCCTCGCGTGTTCGAGCGCGGGCACGAGCGCCGAGAGCGTCTTGCCCGTCCCCGGCGCTCCCTCGAGCAGGACGTTCCGCTCCTCACTGAGCGCCTCGGCGATGCGCGACATCGCCTCGTCCTGGTTCGGATACGGCTCGTCGTACGGGAAGAACCGCCAGTGGTCGTCCGTCGACCGGTTCGAGGCTGCCACACCCGCTCTCGCGCCCCGATGGGCAAAAAACGCTCGCCCCTGTCGTGTGCTACCATCCGTTCTCGAACCCCTTTGTTTCCGGTGGAACTAACTGTTCACTCGGGTGGGAGTTACTCGCGTTCAGGTCGACGCGCCGGGCAGTCCGCTGACCACCAGGAGAGTGCAGCCTCCGACCACAGGGCTACCGTCCAGAGGAACAGCCCTCTGCCGAGCGGCGGGAACACCCTCGCCCGACGGGGAGCGGGAGGCCGTTCGCGTCCTGCTCCGACTCTCCGCGGAGACGTCGTACGTGCCTGGTGGTCCCTCGACTCACGTCTCGTCGCGCCCGAGGACCGACCACCCGCCGCCGACCAGCGCGAGGGCCGTGAACGTCGCGCCCGCCGAGGCGGTCCAGACCGGGCCGGTCGGGGCGGTATGGGCGAGAACGATACCGACGACGGGCGCGACCGACCCGAGGAGCGTCGGCCAGCGCCACCCCCGCTCCCGTGTGAGCGTCGCTCCGACCGTCGCCCCGCAGAGCGCGAGCACACCCAGCGGGAGGCCAGCGACGAACGCGAGCGCGAGCGTCCCGGGCAGTCCGGTCCCGCTCACGGTGACGATGGCCAGCGGGACGCCGAGGGCCACGACTGTGGCGAGAACACCCGCCTCGGCGTAGAATCGAACCGCTGCGGTGAGCGTTTCCCGAACGCCCTCGGCACCGTCGGACGGCGGCAGGAGACCCACGTACACCGAGCCAACTGCACCCATGAGCACCCCAAACAACAGCGGTGTGTGGAGCGTGACGAACGCGACTTCGGGGCTGGTGTCGTAGGCGGCGGCGGTCGCCTCGACCGCTCGGCGGGTCGTGCCGGTGAGCACGCCGAGGTCGGTCAGCACCGCCCCCGAGAGGGCGGCGACGGCGACACCGAGTCCGACGGTTCCGAGACGAAGGCGACGGCGGACGGTGACGTCGTCGGTGGTGGACATGGCTCACGATTCGTGAGCGACGACTCGGCTCTTGCGGTCCGACCGGGGGTAACGGCGCATCCGACCGCCCGCGAGACGAGAGACGGTCAGCCGCCCGCCAGGAGTTCGACCAGCAGCCCGTTCTGGGCGTGCATGCGGTTCTCCGCCTGGTCCCAGACGATGGCGCGGTCGGACTCGAGGACCTCGTCGGTGATTTCCTCGCCGCGGTGGGCGGGGAGACAGTGCATCACCTTCGTCTCCTCGCCCGCGTGTGCGAGGAGGTCGGCGTTCACCTGGTAGCCGTCGAAGGCCCCGAGTTTCTCCTCCCGTTCGCCCTCTTCGCCCATGCTGACGAACACGTCGGTGTAGACGACGTCGACGTCCGCGACGGCGGCTTCGGGCGTGTCGACGACGTCGGGCGCCGCGCCGAGGTCGGCCGCGCGGGCGAGGACGGACTCGTCCATCCCGTACCCCTCCGGTGTGGCGACGGTGAGGTCGATACCGACCAGGGCACAGCCGAGGGCGAACGACTGGCCGACGTTGTTGCCGTCGCCGACCCACGCCACCCGGGTGTCGAAGCCGAACTGTTCGCGGATGGTGAGGAGGTCTGCGAGCGTCTGACACGGGTGGGCCGCGTCGGTGAGCCCGTTGATGACCGGGACGTCGGCGTACGCCGCCAACTCCTCGACGTCGCCGTGGTCGAACAGCCGCGCCATGACCGCGTCGACGTACCGCGAGAGCGCCCGCGAAGTGTCCTTGATGGGTTCGCCGTGGCCCAGGTGGATGTCGTCGGGACCGAGGTAGACGGCGTGGCCGCCGAGTCTCGTCATCCCCGTCTCGAACGACGTTCTCGTCCGGGTCGAGGGTTTTTCGAATATCATCCCCAGCGTCTTCTGCGGGAGCCGAGCCTCGTCCTCACCGGCTTTGAGCGCCGCCGCTCTGTCGAGGACGGTGTGGACGTCCGCTTCGGAGAGGTCGTCGATGTCGAGCAGGTGGGTCGTCGAGAGCATCGCCGGACTCACTCCTCCGTCAGCCGCTGTGCGACGTCGACGAGGACCTCGACCGCGGTGTCGAACTCGTCGAGTACGATGTGTTCGTCCGGCGCGTGGTCGAGGTCGGAGTTCCCCGGGCCGTAGGTGACCATCGGGCAGTCCCAGGCGTCGGCGTAGAGGTTCATGTCGCTCGTCCCCGTCTTTCGGAGGAGCCGGGGCGACCCCCCGGCCTGCCGGATGGCGACGCGGAACGCGCGAGCGACCTCCGTCCTGGGCGACTCCATCACCGGCGGGATGGGCTCGTTCCAGTGGACGGTCCCCTCGATCAGTTTCGAGTCGGCGAGTTCGCGCAGTTCGTCGGCCGACAGCGCCGGTGGGATGCGGAACTGCACCTCCATGGTCGCCTCGACGGAGAGCCCGTCCGCGCCGAGTCCTCCGTCGAAGCCGACGGGCTTCGTGGTGACCTGTTCGAAGATGGGCCGCCACTCGTCGGCCTCGAAGGCGTTCTCGACCTTCTGCCACCACTCCATCGCCTCCTCGATGGCGTTCATGTCCGGGCGCGAGGAGTGGCCCGACTCCGAGGTGGCGACGTACGTGCCGTCTAGGAATCCGCGGTAACCGAGGGTGATACCCTCCCACCCGGAGGGTTCGCCGTTCACAACGGCTTCCGGTGCCTCGCGGTCCTCACAGAGGAATCGTGCGCCCGAGGAGGTGGTCTCCTCCTCGACGACGCCGGCGAACGAGACGCCGGTCTCGACGGCTGCGACGGCCATCGCCGCCAGCGGCCCGGTCGCGTCGACGCTCCCGCGCCCCCACAGCTCACCGTCTTTCACTTCGACCGGGATGTTTCCGGGGACGGTGTCGATGTGTGAGGTGAGCAGGACGGCGTCGTCCGCGGGGGCGCGGACGTTTCCGGCCTCGTCGACGTACACCTCGCGGTCGTGCGCCTCGAAGAACGCGACGAGGACCGCCGCAGCGTCCGCTTCCCGACCGGACGGTGACGGCGTCGACACGAGGTCGACCAGAAGTTCCTGTGCGTCCAGTTCCGTCGTCCGTGTCTGGGGTTTGGTGCTCATCACGTCATCACCTCGACCAGCGCGTCGACCATCCGGTCCGCGTGCTCCTCCTCGATGGTGAGGGGCGGTAAGAGCCTGAGAACGGTCCGTCCCGCGGGCAACGCGAGGACCTGTTCGTTCAGCGCGAGGTCGCGCAGGAGCCGATTCGAGCCGCGCTTCACCTCGATGCCGATCATCAGCCCCAGGCCACGAACCTCCCGGATGGGGAGGTCGTGCTCCTCGGTCGCCCGTTCGATTTCGCTCCGGAGATACTCGCCGACCTGTGCGGCGTTCCCGGGGACGTCCTCCTCGACGATGGTGTCGAGCGTCGCGTTCGCCGCCGCACACACGACGGGGCCCCCGCTGAACGTCGAGCCGTGCTCGGGGTCGGCGTCGGCGATCCAGTCCGCACAGAGTGTCGCGCCGAGCGGGAGGCCGTTCGCGATACCCTTCGCCGCCGTGAGCATGTCCGGGACGACCCCGGCCTGTTCGCAGGCCCAGAGCGTCCCCGTCCGACCCACGCCCGTCTGAATCTCGTCGAAGACGAGCGCCGCGCCGGCGTCGCCGGTGAACTCGCGCGCGGCTTCGAGGTACTCCGTCGAGGCGGGATGGATGCCCCCCTCGCCCTGGACGGGTTCGAGGAAGACGGCCGCGGTCTCCTCGTCGACCGCCGCTTCGAGTTCCTCGGTGTCGCCGTACGTGACGAATTCGATGTCACCGGCGAGCGGCTCGAACGGCTTCTTGTACTTGTCCTTCCACGTCATCGCCAGCGCGCCCATCGTCCGGCCGTGGAACCCCCGGCGCGTGGCGACGATTTTCGACCGGCCCGTGGCGTTGCGCGCGAACTTCATCGCCGCCTCGTTCGCCTCGGTTCCCGAATTGCAGAGCCAGACGTTGTCGAGCGTGCACTCGCCGTCCGCGGGGCTGAGCGCCGCGAGCTTCTCGTACAGCTCCGTGCGCGTCGAGTTGGGGTACGACGCCTGCACGTACACGAGGTCTTCGACCTGTTGCTGGACGGCTTCGGTCACCCGCGGGTGGGCGTGACCGAGCGCCGCAACCGCGTACGACGCACCGAAGTCCAGATACTCGGTGCCGTCGTCGGTGTACAGGTACGGTCCCTCGCCGCGTTCGATTTGAATGGGCTTCTCCGAGAAAACGAATCCGCTCATTGCTCTGCAACCTCCTGTACTGCACTCCGCTGGATGTGTGTGCCGCCGCCGCCGACGGCGCTGCTCACGGGGTCGTCGGCGTTCGCGTTCGCGACGACGACTGCAGGGGAGCCACCGTCGAGCGCCTCCTTCGCCGCCATGACCTTCTTCGTCATGAAGCCCTCGGCGGCGGCCTCGAGGTCCGCCCAGTCGTCGCCCGTCTCGACGCGCGAGATGAGCGTCGACGGGTCCTCGGGGTCCGCGTACACGCCCTCGACGTCCGTCAGGAGGACGAGTGTCGCGTCGAGCGCCCCGGCGACGGCTGCGGCCGCGCGGTCGGCGTCGGTGTTCACCGGTGTACCATCATCGCCGAGCATCGGCGGGCCGGTGACGGGCGTGTGACCGCTCGAGAGGAGCGTCTCCAGCAGGTCGGTGTTGACCGCGTCGATGCGGCCCGAGTGCTCGCCGCGTTTGATCTTCTTCTTGCCGTCCTCGACGACCCTGACCGCGGACTTGCGCTTGCCGGTGAGGAGGCCACCGTCGACGCCTGAGAGGCCGAGCGCGTCGACGCCCTGCTTCCGGAGGCCGGCGACGAGGTCGGTGTTTATCGACGACATCGCCATCGTGAACACCGCCATCGTCTCCGCGTCGGTAAAGCGTCCCGTGACGCCCGCGGGCGTCTCGACGTACGTGGGCTCGATACCCATGCGTTCGAGCGTCTCGTCGACCTTCGTGGAGCCGCCGTGGACGACGACGACGTCTTCTCCCGCCTGGACCAGCGAGGCGACGTCCGCCAGCGCGCCTTCGGGGTCGACGGCGCGTGCGCCGCCGATTTTGACGACGACAGACATCTAGGGTGCCCCCACAGGGTGGAACCCCGTCGCGTCCAGTCCGGCGGTCTCGTCGAGGCCGAGCGCGACGTTCGCGCCGTGGATGGCCTGGCCGGCCGAGCCCTTGATCATGTTGTCGATGGCGGAGAACACCACGAGTCTCCTGTTCTTGGGGTCGAGTTCGAAGCCGACCTCGCCCATGTTCGTGCCGGCGACGACCTTCGGCTCGGGGTAGCGGTAGACGCCACCGCCGCCTGCGACGGTGCGCATGAACGGTTCGTCGGCGTACGACTCCCGGTAGGCGCTCCAGAGGTCGCTCTTGCTGACGGGCGACGACGGGAACGTGTGGCAGGTCGCGCTCGCGCCGCGGACCATGTCCACGGCGTGCACCGTGAAGGAGACCGAGAGCCCGAGGAACTCCTCGATTTCGGCCTCGTGGCGGTGGCCCGTGGGCGCGTAGGGTCGGACGATGCCCGACCGCTCCGCGTGCGAGGAGGCGTCGCCGCCCCCTGCGCCTCCCTCCGACGAGCCGACCTTCACGTCGACGACGACCTGTTCGTCGCCGTCGAGAATCCCCGCGTCGAACAGCGGCTTCAGTCCGAGGATGGTCGCCGTGGCGTTACACCCGCCGCTCGCGACGAGTTCCGCACCGGGGAGGTTCTGACGGTTTAGCTCGGGGAGGGCGTACTCTGCTTTCTTTAGGTACTCGGGGCAGACGTGGCCGTCGTACCACTCGTCGTACTGTTCCTCGGTGGAGAGTCGGAAGTCCGCGGAGAGGTCGACGACCGTGTCCGCGTGGTCGAAAAAGTCGTCGACGTGCTCCATCGAGACGCCGTGCGGCGTCGCCGCGAAGAGCACGTCGACCGACTCGAGGTCCTCGGGGGAGGTAAAGCGCAGGTCCAGTTCCCGCAGGTTTGGGTGGACTCTCCCGACCGTCTTGCGGTCGTACGACCGACTCGTCGCCTGCGCGATCTCGAACTCGGGGTGGTGGCTGAGCAGACGGAGGAGTTCTCCGCCGGTGAAGCCGGAGCCGCCGACGACGCTTGCGCGCAGTGTCATCCTACGCGGTCACCTCTGTCTCTGCGGCGACCTTCGCTTCGAGCCAGTCGACGACTCGATTGGGAACGTCGACGCTGTCGCCGACGGCGTCGTTCAGCGCCTTGAACTCGACGGTGTGGTTCACTTCGTGAACGGTGTAGTCCGAGCCGACCTCCATGAGGTCCACGCCGAGGAGGCCCCCACCGACCGCAGCAGCGGCCTTCTCGACGAGTTCGCGCGCGCGGTCGTCGAGTTCGAACTCCGCCGTTTCCCCGCCTTTGGCGGCGTTCGTGAGCCAGTGGTCCGACGAGCGCGTCATCGACGCGACGGGCTCGCCGTCGACCGCGAGCACGCGGATGTCGCGGCCGGGCTTCTCGACGAACTCCTGGATGTAGAACACCTTGTGCTCGTAGTGGCCGAGGGTCGCCTTGTGTTCGAGGATGGCCTCGGCCGCGTCGCGCGTGTCGATCTTCGCCATGAGTCGCCCCCACGAGCCGACGACGGGCTTGAGGACGCAGGGATAGCCGAACGCCTCGATGGCTTCGAGGGCGGCGTCGGTGGTAAAGGCGACCGTCGTGTTCGGCGTCGGAACGCCCGCGGCCTCCAGTGCGAGGCTGTTCTTTACCTTGTCCGCACACAGCTGTGCGGTCTCCGAACTGTTGACGACCGGCACGCCGTAGGCGTCGAGGAAGCGCGTGATGTAGAGGCTCCGGCTCGTCGCCAGACACCGGTCGAGCACGACGTCGAGGTCGGCGAACACCGCAGGCGCCTCGGAGATGTTGAACTGCTCCTTCCGGACGTCGATCTTCGTCACGTCGTGCCCGCGGTCGCGGAGCTCGGAGAGGAGGAGTTTCTCGTCGCGGCGGATCCGGGAGTATAGCAGTCCAACGTGCACCGCTATTCTCCCCAGTCCTCTTCGAGCTCGGGCGCCTCCTCGAGGACCACGGGGTCCAAGGAGACGACCTCCAGTTCGGCGCCGCTCACGGGACTGTCGATAATCTCGCCGACTTCGACGTCGGCCGGGAGCGTGATCTCTTCGCCGGTCAGCGGGTCTTCCGCAGTGATTTCTTCTGGCATCGTACCTCCTTCTCATCTGTGAGTGAACTTAAACCCATCGAACTTATCATTTGAAATACATTATTGTAGCTTCGGCTAATCGAGCGCAGTACATCGATTTTGGGTCCGTCGACCCGTGCCGTATCAGTAATGTAGTAGTTAGTCCCCTGCCGGGGACGGCGGCGCTGCTCGCGGTCGCGGCGGGAGCGACGCGGCCACGTCGCACTCGTGGCCGACCCGCTCAGACATACGTCGTCACCTCTGTCTCGAGCGTCTCGTGGGCGTCCGCGAGTCGCCCCCGGGCGTCGTCGACCGTCCCGGCGTCCGCTTCGAGGTCGCGCTCGACCGCCGTGAGCGCCCGCGCGACCGCGTCGGGCGCGGGCCCGCCGGCGGAATCGCGGCTGGCGACGCTCGCGGTCGGGTCGAGCGCGGCTTCGACGGCCTCGCGGCTCACGTGTTCGAAGAGGGACGCGCCGAGGACGTCTGCTGTGACCGCGTCAAGTGTTGCGACGTCGGGCGTTCCCGTCCCCGCGTCCTCGGCGGCGGCGGCTGCCTCCGCGAGTATCTCGTGGGCCGTCCGGAACGGGATGCCGGCCATCGCCAGCTGGTCCGCGACGCCTGTCGCGGTCGAGAACCCCTCGCCGGCGGCCTGTCTCAACGCGTCTTCCTCCCACGTCGCGGTCGCGACTGCGCCCGCCGCGACGTCGGTGGCCTCGACCACGCTGTCGACGGCGTCGAACGCGTGGGGGTGGGCGTTCTGCAGGTCGCGGTTGTACGCCCGCGGGAGGCCCTTGAGCGTCGTGAGCAGCGCCGAGAGGCCGCCCACGGCGTCGCCCGCCACCGACCGGACGAGTTCGAGCGTGTCGGGGTTCTTCTTCTGGGGCATGATCGAGGAAGTCGAGGAGTAGTCGTCCGCGAGGTCGACGTACCCTCTGTTGGCGAAGACGACCAGGTCCTCGGCGAGCCCCGAGAGTGTCACCGCGTGGGTCGCGAGCGCGCTCGTCGCCTCGACGAGGAAGTCCCGCGCCGAGACGGCGTCCATCGAGTTCTCGAGGACGGCGTCGAACCCGAGCAACTCGGCCGTGCGCTCGCGGTCGACGTCGAACGGCGTGCCCGCGAAGGCCGCCGCGCCGAGGGGCGATTCGTTCACCCTCGCATACGCGTCCAGCAACCGCTCGGTATCGCGTGCGACCGCCGACTCGTACGACAGGAGGTAGTGTGCCACCGTCGTCGGCTGTGCCGGCTGGAGGTGCGTGTACCCGGGCATGAGCGTCTCGGTGTGCGCGCTCACCTCGTCGGCCAGCACGTCTCGCAACCGGAGCGTCGTCTCCGCGGCGTCGAGGAGGTCCTCCCTGAGGCGGTATCGGAGACAGGTCGCCACCTCGTCGTTGCGCGACCGGGCGGTGTGCATCTTCCCGCCCTCCGCGCCGACTCGTTCGATGACGGCCGTCTCGATGGCCTCGTGGACGTCCTCACCGTCGGAGAGGGCATCGTGGCCCGCGGCCTCGACGTCGTCGAGCGCGGCGAGTATCTCGCCGGCGACGTCGTCCGTGATGATTGCCTGTTCGGCGAGCATCACCACGTGTGCGCGGTCGACGGCGAGGTCGGCGTCGAAGATGCGGGCGTCGCCCGCGAGCGAGGAGAGGAATCCCCGTGCGGGGCCGCCGCTGAAGCGGTCGCGGCGGACAGCGCCCGTGCCGGTGCCCGTGCCCGTGGATTCCTCACTCATCTCGTTACTCGTCGTCGCCGCCGTCGGTCACGGCCTCGGTCTGCTTCTTCGTCGCCGACTCGTACGCCTCCATCGCGAGACGCTCTTGGAAGCCGTGGTACTTCGCCACGCCTGTCGCGTCGCTCTGCTCGATACCGGCCTCGATGTCGGCGGAGTTGAAGGAGGCGTGTGACTCGGAGTAGACGGCGTAGTCGGAGTCGCGGCCGACGGCGCGCGCCTGGCCGCCCTCGAACTTGATGGTCGCCGTGCCGGTGACCTTCTCCTGGGTGACCTCGATGAACCCTTCGAGCGCCTGGACGAGCGGCCCCGAAATCAGCCCCTCGTAGGCCTTCTCCGACCAGCGGTGGTCGACCTGCGTCTTGAACGAGCGCTCCTCCTTCGTGAGGACGAGGTCCTCGAGCGCCTTGTGGGCGTTCAGGAGGACGGTCGCCGCGGGGTGCTCGTAGTTCTCGCGCACCTTCAGCCCGAGCATGCGGTCTTCCATCACGTCCGTGCGACCGACGCCGTACTTCCCGGCGCGGGTGTTGAGGTGCTGGATGAGCGAGACGGGGTCCATCTCCTCGCCGTCGACGGCGACCGGAATCCCGTTGTCGAACTCGACCTCCACCAGTTCGGTGTCGCCCGTCGGTGCCTGCGTCCACTTGTAGATGTCCTCGGGGGGGACGTAGTTGGGGTTCTCCAGTTCGCCGCCCTCGACGGCGCGCGACCAGAGGTTCGTGTCGATGCTCCAGACGCCCTCGTTGCCGGCCTCTACTGGTAACTCCTTCTCTGCGGCGTACTCGATCTCCCACTCGCGGGTGAGCCCGAGTTCGCGTACGGGCGCGATGACCTCCAAGTCGGAAGCGCGCCAGACAGCCTCGAACCGGAGCTGGTCGTTCCCCTTCCCGGTGCAGCCGTGCGCGAGGGCGTCACAGTCGTGCTCCTCGGCGACGTCGAGAATCGCCTGGGCGATGACCGGACGGGCGAGCGCGGTTCCGAGCGGGTAGCCCTGATACGTGGCGTTCGCCTTCACACCGCGGAAGCACGCCTCCGCGAACTCCGCCTTCGCGTCGACGACGTAGTGCTCTAAGCCGAGCGCCTCTGCGGTTTCTTCTGCCTCTTCGAACTCCTCTTCGGGCTGCCCGACGTCGACGGTGACGCCGATTACCTCGTCGTGTCCGTACTCCTCTTCGAGAAGCGGGACACAGACCGTCGTGTCCAGTCCGCCCGAGAACGCGAGTGCGACGCGTGTCATGTACTTCGACCTAGCACCGTTCACGTGCTTAAATTCTTTGTTTTAAATTATGAAAGAAACGCGCAGAGATGCCTATAGACGACACAAGAGCCGTTGAAACCGTTTGAGCAATCGCCGGGGGAGTGAGTAGTAGTGGGCCTAACGGCCCGGTCGTCGCGGTCGTCGGACGCCGTCGACGGCGACAGTGCGGACTCCCGAAGAAGCGGGCTGTGGGAGGGGGGTCCGCGTCATTGTTCGTACTTTGTCCGTTCGCGCTATTAAAGCGTTACGAGACGGGCGCGAGCGTTCCGTGCGACAGGGGACCGCCCGCTCACGCACCGCCCGTCGTAGCCACCGGCAGCCTCCGCCGCTCCCACCTATCTTTACGTCCCCGCCGTCTGAGCACAACCCACGTATGTCCGACGACGACTCCCAGCCAGGCTTCAACACCCGGAGCCTCCACGCCGGTCAGGAACCCGACGCCGCCACGGGTGCTCGCGCCCCACCCATCTACCAGACGACCTCCTACGTCTTCGACGACGCCGACGACGCCGCCGCGCAGTTCGCGCTCGAGGCGGAGGGGTACATCTACTCGCGGCTGATGAACCCCACACTGGAGATGCTCCAGGGCCGTATGGCCTCCCTCGAGAACGGTATCGGCGCGGCCGTCACCGCCTCCGGCATGGCCTCGTTCGACCTCGCGAACTTCCTGCTCGCCGAGGCGGGCGACAACATCGTCTCCGCCTCCTCGCTGTACGGCGGCACGTACACCTACCTCACGCACACGGTCGAACGCCGCGGCGTCTCGACGCGCTTCGTCGACACGCTCGACTACGACGCCTACGCCGAGGCGATCGACGAGGACACCGCCTACGTCCACCTCGAGACCATCGGCAACCCGGCGCTCGACACGCCCGACATCGAGCAGGTCGCCGACATCGCCCACGAACACGGCGCGCCGCTGTTCGTCGACAACACCTTCGCTACCCCCTATCTCTGCCGGCCGCTCGACCACGGTGCCGACCTCGTCTGGGACTCCACGACGAAGTGGCTCCACGGCGCGGGTTCGACGGTGGGCGGCGCGCTCGTCGACGGCGGCTCGTTCCCCTGGGCCGAACACGCGGAGAAGTACAGCGAAATCGCCAAACCGAACCCCGCGTACCACGGCGTCAACTTCGCCGAGCGATTCGGCGACGCCGCGTTCACCTACGCGGCCATCGCCCGTGGACTCCGCGACCTGGGCAATCAGCAGTCGCCGTTCGACGCCTGGGTCGTCCTCCAGAAGCTCGAATCCTTCCCGCTCCGGATGGAGAAACACTGTGAGAACGCCCAGATCGTCGCGGAGTTCCTCGACGACCACCCCGCGGTGGCCTGGGTCAACTACCCCGGGCTGGAGAGTCACCCGACCCACGACAACGCCTCGCAGTACCTCGAGGGCGGCTACGGCGGCATGATCTCCTTCGGCCTCGAGGACGGCTACGACGCGGCGAAGGGCACGGTCAACGGCGTCGAGGTCGCCTCGCTCCTCGCGAACGTCGGCGACGCCAAGACGCTCGTCGTCCACCCCGCCTCGACGACGCACCAGCAACTCACCGAGGAAGAACAGGAGGCCGCGGGTGTCACGCCCGACATGGTCCGGCTCTCCGTCGGCATCGAGAACCCCGAGGACATCCTCGCCGACCTCGACGAAGCCATCTCCGAGGCGACGAAGTAACGCGGCACGACGGCGTCGTCGCGCGTCCGTGACACGGAGTTTTTGTACAGTCCGGCCCGAGACTCACACAGCCGTGATTTCGCTTCTCCTGCTGGTCGGGCTCGCCGTCGCGGTCTTCGTCGGCTTCAACGTCGGCGGCTCGAACACCGGCGTCGCGTTCGGTCCCGCCGTCGGCAGTGGTGCGGTCTCGAAGCTCGCCGCCGGCCTCCTCATGACGGTCTTCGCCCTCCTCGGCGGGTGGACCGTCGGTCGACGCGTCGTCACGACGCTCGGTTCGAACCTCGTCGTCGGCGACCCCTTCACGCTCCCGGTGAGTATCGGCGTCCTCTTTTTCATCGGCGGTTCGCTCTTCGTCTCGAACGTCTTCGGGGTGCCGGCGTCGACGTCGATGACCGCCGTCGGCGCTATCGCCGGCCTCGGGCTGGCCCAGAACGCGCTTGCCACGGCTGTCGTCCTCGAGATCATCTCGTGGTGGATCGTCGCCCCGCTCATCGCGTTCTGGGTGAGCGGGATGGTCGGCCGCTACGCCTACGACGCCGTCGAGGAGCGCATCGCTGTCGACACGAGCGACGGCTCACTGCTCGCGCTCGACACCGACGGGCGGGTTCCGACGCCACAGCTCGCCGACGAGACCACGCCGCGCGAGGCGACGGGCGTCGTCCTCGTCGTGGGCATCGCCTGCTTCATGGCGTTCTCTGCGGGCGCGTCGAACGTCGCCAACGCCATCGCGCCGCTCGTCGGCTCGGGACAGCTCACGATGAACGCGGGCATCCTCCTCGCCAGCGGTGCTATCGGCCTCGGGGCGGTCACCATCGCGCGACGGACGCTCGACACGATGGGTGAGGGGCTCACCGAACTGCCGCTGACCGCGGCGCTCGTCGTCGCCGTCGTGAGCGCGACGCTCGTGACGGCGCTTTCGGCCATCGGCATCCCCGCCAGCTTCGTCGTCATCGCCACGATGAGCACCGTCGGGCTCGGCTGGGGTCGGGCGACTCGCGCCGAGGGTGCGCTCGTCGTCGACGCCGACGACGTCGTCGAGGAACTCGAGCAGGAGGTCTCGGTCGGCGACCTCTACCGACCGTGGGCGACGCTCCGCGTCGTCGCGCTCCAGAACGCCGTCCCCGCCGTCGCGACCATCGGTGCGTACGCCCTGTTTTCGGTCTGGTAATCGACTCGCTCGCCGCTGTGGAGACCCGCGCCGCGCCGGGAACACCAGGCACTAAAGCCGCGGGACACAACCGACCCTCGTGGTCGAACTGCTCCTCCTCGTCGGACTCGGGGTCGCCGCCTTCGTCGGATTCAACATCGGTGGCTCCTCGACCGGCGTCGCGTTCGGTCCCGCCGTCGGCAGCGACGTCGTCTCGAAACTCGCCGCTGCCGGCTTGATGACCGCCTTCGCGCTCCTCGGGGGCTGGACGGTCGGTCGGGAGGTCATCGAGACGATGGGCGGCCGTATCGTCCCACGCGACGAGTTCACGCTGGCGGCGAGCGTCGGCGTGCTGTTCTTCGTCGGCGTGGCGCTTCTCATCTCGAACGCCTTCGGGGTGCCGGCGTCGACGTCGATGACCGCCGTCGGCGCTATCGCCGGCCTCGGAGTCGCGACGAACACTCTCAACGAGGCCGTCATGCTCGAAATCGTCTCGTGGTGGATCGTCGCGCCCGTCCTCGCCTTCTGGGTCTGTGCTGTCATCGGCCGGTACGTCTACCCGTATCTCGACGCCCGCCTCGCGCTGGACCGTTCGGACGGCCCGCTCGTGACCCTCGACCGTTCCGGGGTTCCCACACCCGCGCTCGGCCCCGGTACGACCGTTCGCGAACTCGGGACCGTCCTGCTCGTCGTGGGTATCGCCTGCTACATGGCGTTCTCGGCGGGCGCGTCCAACGTCGCGAACGCCGTCGCACCACTCGTCGGCTCGGGCGTCCTGAGCATCGACGCGGGCATCCTCCTCGCCGGCGGTGCTATCGGCCTCGGTGCGTTCACCATCGCCCGGCGGACGCTCGACACGGTCGGGAACGACCTCACCGAACTTCCCCTCCTGGCGGCGCTCGTCGTCGAGACGGTCAGCGCGTCGTTCATCACGTTCCTCTCGGCGATCGGTATCCCGGCGAGCCTGGCGGTGTCGGCGACGATGTGCATCGTCGGCCTCGGCTGGGGTCGCGCCACCCGAACGGTCACGCTCGGCGAGGCCGTCCGCGGGGCTTCACCCGAACTCTCGGTCAACGCCCTCGCCGCCGACCCTGGCGACGAAGTCGCCCCCATCGGCGAACCCGACGACACGCTCACCGCCCACGAACTGTTCAACCCGGGGACGACCGGGCGAATCATCTTCTTTTGGCTGCTCACCCCATCGGTGTCGGCCGTGACCTCCTATTTGCTCTTCTCAGCGGTGGCGCTCTGAACGACCGTCGACACCGTTCGTGTTCACCTGTCCAGTCGGACGGGTTTTGGCCGACCAAAACCAGTGACGGCGCGGGGAAAACCCGCTCAGAACAGCAAAGCATAATGAGGTGGGGTTCAAATCATCTGACGAGATGCCCACGGTAGAATACCTCAATTACGAAGTACTCGACGACAACGGCTGGGACATGGACGACGACGACCTCTTCGACAAGGCTGCCGACGCCGGCCTCTCGGACGAGGATTACGGCTCGCTGGAGGTCAACCAGGGCGAGTACATCCTCGAGGCTGCTGAGGCCCAGGGCTACGACTGGCCCTTCTCGTGCCGCGCGGGTGCCTGTGCGAACTGTGCTGCCATCCTGACGAAGGGCGGCATCGACATGGACATGCAGCAGATCCTCTCGGACGAGGAAGTCGACGACAAGAACGTCCGTCTGACCTGCATCGGGACGCCCACCGAGGACGAGGTCCAGATCGTCTACAACGCCAAGCACCTCGACTACCTCCAGAACCGCGTCATCTAACTTAGAACGTGTACTGTTACGGTACACGCCCCGACTAGCGATTTTTCGCAACCTCACTGAAAGACCTCGTAGCAACTGCTCCACCCCACGAACTCGATACTGCAACAAACTGCCGACCAGAACCACTCAGCGGTCTGAACGAGGGTTCACCCTCTGCCTTCTGTCGCCATCGAGATGTCTCCCCGAGGCCTCTGACTGGCTGAACAAGACGACAAGCGTCTGCTACGTGGAGAGCCGGTGTGAAATCTAGTCTACTTCTTACTGGCCCTGTTGGAATCCTTCGAGCTTGAACAGAACTCGCGTGACACAGACAGAAAACGTATACAGTATGGAGGTACTCGACAGCGGTTTTCACTGTGGGTTATATACCGTCAATTGAACGTGCCGGCAAGAGCCCCAGCAATCAGCAGTAGGCCTACGAAAGCGAGGCCGCCGCCTAGTATTCTGTTGTAGGTCTGTCCTGCATGACTCATTTGCATGGGAGACCTGCAGAACGGACTGATTTCGCAAGCGAAGTCGACAACGGCCTGTGGTCTGAATACTGAGGGAAGTCCAGCGGCCACTGCGATGAGTCCGACAATCAGGGCACCCGCATCCACTATAGTTCACGTATGCGATGACGTGGTAAATCCGTTCGGGCAAGACTCTTGTCGCACACAGTCAGTCCATCGACAGTCGCTCTACGCTGACCAATACGCGCTCTGTATTCCACGATGACCCACTGTCGAATAACATTTGCCCACTATTGCCCACGAACCCCGACTTTCTCTCCGGTATCGCTCCCGGCGTAGCGACGGCGTCGGCTCGCGTTCTCGCCTGTGATTCTCTCACCCAAAGGGCTAACTTCCTCCTCTCCGCGCCGTCTGTATGTTCGCATCGGCACCCGACCTCCTGCGTCTCGTCGCCATCCCCGTTCTCGGTTGGGCGGCGCTCTCTGATATCCGGACGCGGCGGGTCCCCAACCGGTTGTGGCTTCCCCTCGCCGGTCTCGGTATCGCGTTGCTCCTCTGGGACCTCCTCGCGCACCTCCCGCCCACGACCTTCGACGACCGGCTCTTTCTGGTCCAGGTCGGCGTCAGCGTCGTCTTCGTCGTCCCCTTCTCGTACCTCTTCTGGCGCATCGGCGGCTTCGGGGGTGCAGACGCGAAGGCACTCATCGCCCTCGCGCTCCTCCTTCCCACCTACCCGGTGTACTTCCTGCCCTCGACGGCCCTCCCGCTCGTCGAGGCACCACTCGGTGTGTTCTCGTTCACGATTCTGACGAACACCGTCGTCGTCGCCGTCGTCTATCCGCTCGTCATCGGCGTGGGGAACCTGCTCTCGGGCGACGTCGCTCCCATCATGTTCTTCGGGCGGCGGATCGACGTAGCCGACCTCCCGAGCGAACACGGTCGGCTGTTCGAGACGCCGAGCGGCTACACTCGTGGCGGTCTCGACCTCGACGCGCTCAGGATGTATCTCCGCTGGCGCGGCAGTTCCTTCGAGGACCTCCTCGCCACGCCCCACACCCTCCGTGACCCCGCGACCGTCGACGAGACGTTCGAGCCGACAGACGGCCGCGTCGACCCGACCGACGTGGCGACCGACGGTGGTGTCGCACAGGACGCGGCGGCGGCCGACCGACGGGACACAGCCGTGACCCCTCCCGCTCCCGACGCCGAGACGTTCGACGACCCCTGGGCGGCCGAACAGTTCCTCGACAGCATCGAGGGCACCGCCTACGGCACCACGCCGGAGGCGCTACGCGACGGCCTCGAACTCGTCTCGACGCACGAGCGCGTCTGGATCTCTCCCGGCATCCCGTTTCTGGTCCCGATGTTCGTCGGCCTCCTCCTCGCCGTCTCCTACGGCGACGTGCTGTTCGGCCTCCTCGCCGTTCTGGGACTCGCGTGAGGTGCGTCACGCGGCGAACGGACGGCACGCTCCCACCCGGCCGGCGGTGTGCCGTCGCGCCGCCGCACGCCGACCGACGTTCTTCAGCGCATCACCCCGACTGGCCGCGGTTTCACGTTCGAACCGTCCGTCGACACAAGACATATCGGCCGGACGCTCCTCGGTCAGTGCATGAGTGACGCAGACGCCGCTGTTGGTGACGCCGAGGTCGGCGTCGACCTCGACTTCGGCGACGACGGACTCGTCCCGGCTGTCGCCCAGGACGCGGAGACGGGCGAGGTGTTGATGCTCGCGTACGCGACGCGAGAGGCGCTCTCGCGAACCCTCGAGACGGGTCGCGCCCACTACTACTCGCGGAGCCGCGACGAACTGTGGGAGAAGGGCGGGACGAGCGGGCACACCCAGGACGTTCGAGAGGTCCGCGTCGACTGCGACGGCGACGCCCTGCTGTATCTCGTCGACCAGTCCGGCGGGGCGTGTCACACGGGCTATCGCTCGTGTTTCTACCGCCGGGCCGACGGGGGCGTCGTCGGTGAGCAGGTGTTCGACCCCGACGACGTCTACTGATGGCCGAGACTGTCTCCGCCAGCGGTGTCACGGTCGACGACCTCGCAGCCGCCCGTGAGCGACTCCGCCAGGCCGAAGCGGCGGTCGACGAGTACGGCGAGTCCGAGGCCCGCGCGGTCGCCGAGGCGTACGCGGACGCGCTCGACCTCCTCTCGAACTACGAGGACACGGCGACGGGGAGCGGTAACTTCGCCGCCTACGTCGAGTTCGAAGAGCGGTTCGTGAACCTCGTCGAGGAGTTACCGGACGAGTTCCCCACCCGCGACGCCTTCGAGGAAGCCAACGAACTGCTCGACCGTCGACGCCTCGCGGTGAAACACTTCGAGCAGGCACGTGACCTGCTCGCTCCCGCCCGCGAAGCCGTCGAGGCGCTCGACGAGCGCGAGGCCGCCCGCCAGCACCTCCGCGAGACGCGACAGGCGGTCCGTCGCCGACTCTCGACCCTCGACGACGAAATCGGGCGCAGGGAGCGACTCCTCGACCTCGGCGCGGCCGACCTCGACGCACCGACAGAACAGCTTCACGACCCCATCACCGCCTACAACCAGGCGATAGCAGACGCGTTCGAGCGGTTCCGCCGCGAGGAGAGCGTCCGCGACCTGCTCGACCTGGTCGGGACCACGACGGCGTATCCGCTCGTCGAGTTCACCGCCCCGCCCGACTCGCTCCGGTCGTACCTCGAGACGGCCCCCGTCGGACGCGAGTCGCTCCCGACGGTGCTGGAGTACGCCGGCTACTCGCAGTCGAAGCTCGACCACTACGTCGACGACCCCGCCCGGTTCCGGACGAAGGTCGCGACGAACGAGACGTACCTCGCCCGACTCGACGCGACGCCGTTGACGGTCGACTGGCCGCCGCCGGCCGCCGGCGAACTCCGTCGGTTCGCGGAGGAACTCGTCGCCGTCGTCGCTCGGTTCGCCGACGAATCGGTCGTGGCGCAAGCCCGCCGCGTCCGTGACCTCGCGTTCCGCGACGATTACCAGCGCCTCCGGCAGTCGGTGGTCGCCCGCGACGAACTCACCGACGGGGAGCGCGACCGACTCGCCTCGGGTGCGGTCGAGACGGAACTCGCTGACCTGCGTGCGGAGCGCGACCGTCTCCAGTCGGCGCTCGACGACGGCGAGCCCTGAGCGTGGTCACCGTCGTCACGGGCGTCGCTGCGTTCGTCGGGGTCGCGACCGTCCTCGCCGGCGTCGCGTGGCTCCGTGACCCGGAACTGGTCCACCGGCTACAGGTGACGTATCTCGGCAGCGCCCCGCGCGACCGGTCGGCGGTGCGTCGGGGGGCGCTCTCGCGGGGACTCGCCCTGGTCGTTCTCGGCAGTCTCTGTCTGCTGTTCGTCGTCCTCTCCGTCTGACCTACGCCCCGTCGCGGGTGTCGAGGAGCGCCGATTCGACCTCGTCGGCGAGCGACTCCGCGCGGTCGGCGTCCCGCGCCTCGGCGTAGATTCGGATGACGGGTTCGGTCCCGGAGGGGCGGACGAGCACCCACGCGTCGCCGTAGTCGAGCCGGTACCCGTCGATGGTGTTCGGCTCGACGTCGGCGCGTTTCGCGTACGCCTCGGCGGCCTCGAGCATCGCCGTCAGCTCCCCCTCCGAGTCGTAGTGGACGTTCACCCGTGCGGCGTGGTACGCCGAGAAGGGAGCGACCACCTCGCTCGCGGGTCGGTCGGCGACGAGTTCGAGGAACTTCCCGCCGATGTACGCCCCGTCGCGGACCAGGCGATAGTTGGGGAAGAAGACGCCGCCGTTGCCCTCGCCGGCGACGGGAACCGTCTCCCCCTTCGCCCGGAGCGCGCGGATGTGGGTGATGATGTTCGTCGACCCGATGGGCGTGAGTTCCAGCGACGCGCCCGCCTCCGAAACCGCGTCTACGACCCGCTGTGAGACGTTGACGGCCGAGACGAACGTGTCACCCGCCGAGAGGTGTGCGGCCGCGAGCGCCGCCATCGACGACTCGCCGTCGATGAACTCGCCGGTCTCGTCGACGAACACCGCGCGGTCGGCGTCGCCGTCGTGGGCGACGCCGAGGTCGGCGTCCGAGGCACGAACCAGCCGCGAGAGGTCGGTCAGATGGCTCCCGACGGGTTCGGGCTGTCGGCCGGGGAAGTGCCCGTCTGGCGTCGCGTTCACGGTCACGACCTCACAGCCCAGTCGGCGGAAGAACTCGGGGCTGGTGAGGCTCCCCGCCCCGTGTCCGGGGTCGAGCGCGACCTTCAGTCCGGCCTCGGTAATCGCCTCGCGGTCGACCGACGCGAGGAGGTCGTCGACGTACGCGCGGTTCGCCGAGTCGACGTGGCGGACCGAACCGACCTCGTCCCACGGCTTCAGGTCGAACTCCTCGCCGAGCACGTGCTCTTCGACCTCCTCGAGGACGTCGACAGTGAGCTCCACGCCGTCGTCGCCGACGAGTTTGACACCGTTGTACTCCGGGGGGTTGTGCGAGGCGGTGATGTGCACCGCGGGCACCGCCTCGACCTCGCAGTAGCGGACGACCGCCGGCGTTGGCGTCACCCCGAGGCGGTCGACGTCGAGTCCGGCGCTCGCCAGTCCGGAGGCCGCGGCGTTCGCGAACATCTCGCCGGAGGTCCGGGTGTCGCGGGAGACGACGGCGCGGTCGCCGTCCCAGACGGTCCCGGCGGCCTGTGCCACCCGCAGGACGAACGCGGGCGTCAACTCCTGGGTGACGACCCCGCGCGTCCCGCTGGACCCGAAAATCTTCATTTCCTGCTTCTGTGTCGCCCGCCCCCAAAGCCGTTCCGAACGGATGGCGGTTCGCGGCCGCTCCGCGGACGTGTTTCGCCCCCGCGTGTCGGTGCGTTTACCACCTCTCTCCCCCTCCGCTCCGCTATGTTCCCGACGTTCGAGGTCGTCCCCGCTGTCGACATGCAAGACGGTGAGGTCGTCCAGCTCGTCCAGGGCGAACGCGGCACCGAGAAGCGCTACGGCGACCCGGTCGAGGCCGCCCGCCGATGGGTCGACAGCGGCGCGCGGACGCTCCACCTCGTCGACCTCGACGGTGCGTTCGAGGGCGAGCGGAAGAACGCCGCCGCGGTCGAGGCAATCGTCGATGCCGTCGACGTGCCGGTTCAACTCGGCGGCGGCATCCGAACGGCTGCCGACGCCCGCGACCTCCTCGACAGCGGCGTCGACCGCGTCATCCTCGGGACCGCGGCGGTGAACGACCCCGACATCGTCGCCGACATCTCGGAGACGCATCCGGAGAGCGTCGTCGTCTCGCTCGACGCCAAGGCGGGCGAAGTCGTCATCGAAGGGTGGACCGAGGGAACGGGCATTCACCCCGCCGACGCCGCCGGCCGCTACGCGGACCGCGGCGCCGCGGGAATCCTGTTCACCGACGTCGACGTCGAGGGCCAACTGGAGGGCGTCAACACGGACGCCGTCGAGGCCGTCGTCGACGCTGTCGACATCCCCGTCATCGCCAGCGGCGGCGTGGCGACCCTCTCGGACGTCGTCTCCCTCCGCGACGCCGGCGCGGCGGCTGTCGTCGTCGGCACCGCACTCTACGAGGGGCGGTTCACGCTCGACGCGGCGAGAGAGGCCGTCGAGTAAGTCCCGTACACCGAACGGCGCGGAGCCGCCCGAGCAGGGGGTCCGTTTCGACTCGAGCCCGACCGGCCGACGTTTCACTCACTCGTCCGCCTCCCGTCAGTCACACGTCTGACGTTCGTCTGCCGTCCGGCGTTCTCTCCTCCTACGGTGTGGTATCTTCTCACGCCCTCGACTGGAAACAAAGGGGTTCGATATCGAGTCTCACACCGCGTCGTTCCGCTCCGCGTGACGAACCTTCTTTACCCCTCGCTCCCCTCCGCCGGGGTATGACACGGACCGCCGCTGTCTCCCGTGAGACGGCCGAGACGAGCATCGACCTGACGCTCGACGTCGACGGCGACGGGGAGTGCGTCGTCGACACCGGCGTCGGCTTCTTCGACCACATGCTCGAAGCGTTCGCCAAGCACGGCCTCTTCGACCTGAGCGTCCAGTGCGACGGCGACCTCCACGTCGACGACCACCACACCGTCGAGGACGTCGCCATCGTCCTCGGCGAGGCGTTCGTCGAGGCGCTCGACGACAAGCGCGGCATCCGCCGCTTCGCCGACCGGAAGGTCCCGCTCGACGAGGCCGTCGCCTCGGTCGTCGTGGACGTCTCTGGTCGCCCCCACTTCGAGTTCGACGGTGCGTTCTCGCAGGACTCGGTGGGGGAGTTCACGAGCGACATGGCGCGACACTTCGCGCTCTCGCTCGCGATGAACGCCGGCCTCACCCTTCACGCCTCCGTCGACGGACAGAACGCCCACCACGAGGTCGAGGCGCTGTTCAAGACGCTCGCGCGGGCGCTCGACGACGCCACGAGGCTGGACGAGCGGCGGAGCGACACGCCGAGCACGAAAGGCGACCTCTGAACCGAACGACAGCTTCAGTCACTGAGTCACAGAAAACGACTAAACGGCGCGCTGTCGTACTCCGGTGTAGATGTTCGACGAGATCATGCGGAAGTTCGAGGGGAGTCCGAGCCAGCAGGCTGTCATCCGCCTCCTGCTCGAACGCGGGTTCTCGGTGAACGACGACGGCCGGGTCGTCTCGGGGGGCATCGAGATTCCGAACACGGGTATCGCCCGCGAAATCGGCGTCGACCGCCGTGTCGTCGACTCGACCACCGACGCCATCCTCGCGGACCCCCAGCTCCGTCGCATCTTCCAGAACATCTCGTCGATTCCGAGCCTGATGGACCTCGCACCCGTCCTCGACCTCACCGTGCTCACGGTCGAAGTCGACGACGCCGACGCGCCGGGCATCGTCGCGCGCGTCACGACCCTCATCGCCGACCACGACATCTCCATCCGGCAGACCATCAGCGAGGACCCCGAGTTCACCGACGACCCCAAACTCTACCTCGTGACGGACGGCGACATCCCCGGCGATTTGCTGACCGAACTGTCGAACCTGGACTTCGTGCGGCGCGTGAGTATCGCGTAATAGGCGGTCACTGCGTCGTTGTCGCTCGTCCTGCACTCGGCTGGCTCTGCTGCGTGGTGACTCAGTCGTGAGTGAGAGGAGCCGTTTCGCGAGGAAATCGAGAGCGGCCGCCAGGGCGGTGACACCACAGTCCTCCCCAGCCGACTACTTTACTCCCTCGCTTCGCTCGGTCGTTCAGTCGTCCCTCGCGTGTCAGCGCGACATACCGTCGCGCCCGTCGCGCCACCGCACGCCCTGCCATCGCTCTCTCGTATTTTGGTCGCTACCCTTTTATCCGCCTGCGGGCGACGCTTTGGCAGAACGATGACCGACGGCGACACAGGCGACGGTCCCGGGACCTACCGCACCGTCGCGGGCCGCGGACAGGCCGAGTTCGAGGTGCGCGGCTCGGAGTTCATCGGCTACGTCTCGCCCGCGGAGACGGTCGCCGACGCCGAGGCGTTCATCGAGGCGGTCGAATCGGAGCATCCCGACGCGACCCACAACGTGCCCTCGTATCGGGTGCCTGCGGACCCCTCGAAGGTGGACGTCCTCCTCAGAGAGTGGTGTTCGGACGACGGGGAGCCGGCGGGTTCCTCCGGAAAACCGGCGCTGAACGTCCTCGTCCAGCGGGATATTCGAAACGTCGTGGCGGTGGTCACCAGATACTACGGCGGGACCAATCTGGGCGTCGGCGGCCTGGCACGGGCGTACTCCCGCGCGGTCAAGGACGCCGTCGACGACGCCGGCATCGTCGAGGAGCGCCCCCACGAGCGCTTCTCGGCCGTCGTCACCTACGACGACTCGGGGACGGTGCGAGGGATTCTCGAATCCGCCGGGACCGAGTTCGAAGCCGACTACGACGAGCAGGTCTCCTTCGCGGTTCGCGTCCCCGTCGAGGAGGCGGCCGGACTCAGAGACCGACTCCGGAGCGCGACGAGCGGACGCGTCGAGTTGTCGAAAAAACGAGCGTGATGAGAGCGGGTCGGTCGCGCCGTTCGCTCAGTCGGTCGCTTCGGCGCGACCCGTGGGTCGGGGGGGCTGCTTCTGGCTCGCCGCGCGGTTCTTCAGCGTGAGTGCGGCGAACAGCACCCCACCCGCCGCACGGAGGCCGAGGTCGATGACGAGCGGTTCACCGACGTTCTGGACGATGCCGACGAACGAGAGCACGTCCGTAATCGCACTGAGGACCAGGAGCGGTGCCATCAACAAGAAGGCGCTGACGACGAACAGTGCGCGCTCGGCCCGACTCACGGGCGCGTAGAAGTACCCGATGACGGTCGCTCCGAGGCCGACCACGCCGACGAACACCCCGATGATGGGTATCACCACCTCCGGCAGGAAGTACGTCACCTCCGTCACGTCGGCGAAGTTCAGCACACGGAAGTCCTGATTCTGCCCGCGCAGCAGGAGGATACCGGGCGTGAGCGCGAACGCGAAG
Source organism: Salinigranum halophilum (assembly GCF_007004735.1). Classification (NCBI taxonomy): domain Archaea; kingdom Methanobacteriati; phylum Methanobacteriota; class Halobacteria; order Halobacteriales; family Haloferacaceae; genus Salinigranum; species Salinigranum halophilum. Next base: position 52,168 of record NZ_SSNL01000007.1, on the reverse strand, counting down.
GGCACGATGGCCTTGTTGAGCGACAGGGAGAACGCCTTCGTCCCCGTCCTGAAGGGGTCGGATTTGGCCACCCCCGACGCGGCATAAGCAGCCACCGCGACCGGTGGTGTGATGTCGGCGATGACGCCGAAGTAGAGGATGAACAGGTGCGCCGCCAGCAGCGGAATGTCGGACGACTGGGCGATGGCCGGGCCCAGGAGGGAGACGAGGATGATGTACGTCACCGTCGTCGGCATCCCCATCCCGAGGATGATAGAGGCGATGGCGGTAAAGAGCAAGAGGAGGACGATGGAGCCGCCGGCGACGGCTTTGATGAGCGCCGTCAGGTTCGGGCCCAGTCCGGTGGCGCTCACGACGCCGGGGATGATGCCGGCGGCGGCGACGGCCACGACGACCTCGGTCGAGGTCCGCGCGCCCGAGTCCATCGACTTCCCGATGAAGGTGAGGTAGCGGAACGGCCGCGTCTCGGCGAGACTCGGTCGCGAAATCCCCTCGGCGAACCGCTCGCTCGCGGTGTCGACGGCGTCGTCGAAGTTCAAAAGCGGTGCGTCGCTCCGCGGGCGGAACAGCATGAACGCGACGCTCACGAGGACGATGATGGTCCCCAGCGTGCCACCGGCCGCGAAGAGCGCCTCTGCGAAGGTGCGAGATTCACCGCTCGCACCCGTAAGGAGGCCCACGATGCCGACGCCGCTCGTGACGAACGCACCCAACTCGGCGAGGAACAAGGCGAGAATCGTCCCGACGAGCGGGGCTCCCGTTCGCTCGTTGTAGGCGGCGACGAACGCGATGAGTGCCATGATTGCGACGAGCGTGAACCACGCCGACCGGGCGACGGTGAGACGCTCGACGAGCAGGTAGTACAGCAGCAAGATGAGCGGCACGAGGTAGAACCACCCGCGCGAGAGGTGACGCTTGATGTCGACGACGTCGTCGCGCGAGAGGCCGCCGATGTTCGCCCGTGAGGCCTCGAGGTGGACCATCACCCAGACGCCGAAGAAGAACACGATGGCGGGGATGGTCGCGGCGATGATGATATCGGAGAACGGCACGCCGATGAACTCGATCATCAGGAACGCCGCGGCACCCATGACGGGCGGGAGGATCTGCCCGCCCGACGACGCCGACGCCTCGACCGCGCCCGCGAACTCCGGCCGGTAGCCGGAGCGTTTCATCAGCGGGATGGTGAACGCGCCCGTCGTCACCGTGTTGGCGATGGACGACCCGGAGATGGTGCCCATGAAGCCCGACGCGAGGATGGACGCCTTCGCGGGGCCGCCTTTCCGCGTCCCCGTGGCGGAGTACGCGAGTTCGATGAACCACTGCCCTGCGCCGGACATCTCGAGGAACGCGCCGAAGAGGATGAAGATGTAGATGAACTGCACCGACACCGTAACCGGAATCCCGAACACGCCGTTCTCGGTGTTGTACCAGAGGTTCTGGACGATGTTCGCCCAACTGCCCTGTGGGATGGAGAGCACGCCGATGAGGGGCGTTTCGGGCGTGATAATGAAGCCCCAGCGGGCGTAGACGATGAACGACGCGACGATGAGCATGAGGTAGACGCCGAGCGCGCGTCGAGTCGCCTCGAGGACCAGGAGCGTCCCGACGGCCCCGAGGAAGAAGGCGTACGAGACGCCCGTGAAGGGGACCACACCCATCACGGCCGCGACGACGTCCGCGAGGAAGCTGAGCGGGGGGACGACGTCGCCGAGGGCGACGAACAGCCCGGTGGCGTACTCCGCGATGGTGCGGCCCGAGTCGAGCCCCAGCACGCGAAGCCGCTGAATCTCGCCGAAGTCCACGACCATGTAGACCGCCGTGAGCGCTGCCAGCACCATGAACACGAAGTCGATAGGCGTCACGCGCTCGCGCTCGTCGTCGACGACGAGCCAGCGGACGCTTCGTCGGAGCGTCTTCGCCGCGTTCGTAATCGGGTTCGACGCACCGAAGCGCTGCTCGACGGCCGGCACGACCTGGGCGAGCCTGGTCGCGATTGCCCCGCCACCGTCCGTCGGCGGGAAGAGCAAGAACGCGAGGATGAGTGCGAACGCGACGTGGATGGCGTTCACCTGCAGCAACTGGAGGGCGGCGAGCCTGACCTCACCCACCGCGGGCAGGGAGAACTCGAAGATGAAGCCGCGCGCGGCGAGCCAGATTTGAAACAGCGAGAAGGCGATGCCGATGACCGAGACGGCGAGTGCGGTACTGCCCGAGAGTGTCCGTTTTCGCTCGATTCCTTCGAGAATCTCCTCGGCCTCAGCGTCGCTCAACTCGCCGTCGCCGTCGTCGGTGTTCGGGTCGGGACCGCCGTCTGCGGACTCCGGGTCGGTCCGGTCGTCGGTGCCTCCATCGGTCCTGGCCACGGAGTCACCGTCGCGGGTCGGACCGTCTCTCTCTGATGCTCGTTCCGGGTCTGAATCTGTCATGGTCGTGTCATCGAGCGTGCAACGTCAAGGACAGTTCGCTCCGTGATATAGATACGCACGGACTCCGCGTCCGAACGCGCGACGAGGTCGTACGTCTCCTCGCCGACGTGGAGTTTGTGGCCGGCGATGCGGCCGGGCTTCACGTACAGTTCCTCGTAGGACCCCTCGGGGTCGAAGACGAACGACCCGTTCTCGGTGGTGACGTTCACCCGCGCGGGGAGCCCCCAGCCGTACGACTGGAACTCCATCCGCGTCATCACGAGTTCGCCGTCACGGACCGCGTAGGCGTCGAGTACGCGCGTCTTCTCGACGCTGTGGGTGTACTCGAGCGCGACCGTCGTGTTGTCCTCGACGGGCACGCGAAGGAGTTCGTCACCGCCGTCGGCCGTCTCGACGACGAGCGCCTGTCCGGCCGGGAGCGACGCGGCCGCGGCACCGCTGACCGCGAGCAACGCCGCGACTACGACGGCGGCGAGAGCGAACCGTCTACGTTGGTCGTCCATCGCGTCAAAGAACGTCGAGTGTCTGTAAGTGCGCTACGGGTTCGGGCTCAGCCGAAGTACGCGGCCGCGCCCGGGTGCAGGTCGATGGACATGCCGTCCTGTGCGGAGTCGGCCGTGATGAAGTCCGTCTTGATAGTGAGCGAGTCCGTGTTGTCGAAGATGGCCGCCGTGACCGTCTCGACGATGTCCTCGGGCTGCTCGGCGTTCGTCGCGATCATCGCCTGCACGGCGACGGTCGGCGCGGGCGACTCGAGCCCGTACGTGCCCGAGGGGACCTCGTCGTCCGCGTAGAACGGGGCGGCGTCCTTGACCGACTGGCGGGCGTCGCCCTCGATGGGGACGATGCGGACGTCCTCCGTCGCGGCGAGCTCCTCGATGGCACCGACGGGGTAGCCGCCGACGACGAACGCGGCGTCGATGTCGCCGTTCTTCAGCTGGTCCGACGCCTGCGAGAAGCCGGTGTTCTGCTCGGTGTAGTCGCTGATGCCGAGCGCCTCGAGGATCTGGTTCGCGTTGACCTGCGTCCCGGAGCCGAGGTCACCGGTGTTGATGGTCGCGCCCGAGAGGTCCGCGGGCGTCTCGATGCCCGTGTCGGCGAGCGTCACGATGTGGATGGTCTCGGGGTAGAGGGTGGCGACGCCGCGGAGGTTGTCGACGGCGTTGCCCTGGAAGGCCTCGATACCCGAGCCGTTCGACGCGAAGAACGCGACGTCGTTCTGGATGAGCGCGAAGTCGGCGTCGCCGCTCGCGAGCGAGCCGACGTTCTCGACGGAGGCACCGGTCGACTGGACCTGGACCGTGATGCCGTCGGTGTTGGACTCGATGACGTCCTTGAACTCGTTCGAGAGCGGGAAGTACGTCCCGCCCGTGCCGCCCGCGTGCCACGAGAGACGCGTGCTTCCCGAGCCGGAGCCGCCCGAATCCATCTCGGTCGACTCACCCTCCGAGTCCATCTCGGTCGACTCTCCATCGGAGCCGCCCTCTTCGCCGCCTTCGCCACCGCTTCCGCCACCGCCGCCACCGGAACAGCCGGCGAGGCCGGCCAGCGCCGCCGTTCCTGTCGCTGCGAGGAAACTCCGTCTGTCGAACTTCTTCTGGACCATACTCGACAGGGGTAGCTGGAGATATATATGATTACTCATGTCAGTGTGCTGCTTTCACCACATCCATATGGTAATAGTCGGAATTATCAGACGTTCATTTCGTCCATAACGACCGTACGAGGGCGCTGACGGTGGTTCTCCGCACCGGAACGTTCTTTCTTCCGTGTGGCGAGTGCGCTCGCATGCAGCTCACGGCCGCAGACTACCACGACCTCGTCCGGGTGTCCGCGCCGGCCGTCTCCCCGGACGGGTCGACCGTCGCGTACGTCGCTCGCCGGCCGCGCGACGAGACCACGACCGAGGCGAGCGTCTTCGTCGTCCCCACCGCCGGGGGCGACCCCAGGCGATTCACCGCGAGTGCGGGGGTCGACGACGAACCTACCTTCTCCCCCTCGGGCGACCGCCTCGCGTTCACCCGCGCTCGGGACGACGAGCCGACACAGCTGTGGGTCGTGCCGACCGACGGCGGCGAGGCCCGACGCGTCACGAACGTCCCCGGCGGCGTTCAGGGGCTCTCGTGGTCACCCGACGGCACCCGGCTCGCCTTCGTGAGCGAAGCCACGGCGACCGAGCGAGAGCGCGGCGTCGACTGCGACGCGACCGACTACGAACGGTCCACGCCCGACCCGCGCGTCGTCGACCGCCTCGTCTACCGGCGAGCGGCAGCCTACCTCGACGGGACACACAGACACGTCTACCTCGCCGACCTCGACGCTGCCGGCGACGCCGAGACGCTCGACGACCCGGGCGGAGCTGTCACCCGTGTCACCGACGGCGACCGCGACCACACCGCGCCGACCTGGGGCGACGCCGAGACGCTCTACTACGCGGTCGCCCGACGGCGCGACGGGGGCGACCCGGACGACGCCATCGAGTTCGAACTGGTCGCCCACGACCTTCCGCGAGCGCACACACGACACGTGACCTGGGGGGAGTCGTGGACGCCCGCGCTCGCGGCGACCGACGACGGCCGCGTGGCGTACCTCCACACCCCGACGGACGACGGGCCACCGGTCCACGCCGACGTCGTCGTGGTGGCGTGTGAGACGGGCGAGGAGACCGTACTCACCGCCGACCTCGACCGGACCGTCCTCCCCGACCGGGGCTTCGCGTGGGGCCCCGACTTCGAGTCGTTCTACGCTGTCACGCCCGACGAGGGCGACTTCGTCGTCAGGCGCTTCGACGCGGGAGACGGTGAGTCGGTCGACCGCGACGTCGTCGTCGACACGGGCGAGGTCGACGGGCTCGGGGTCGGTGCTGACCTCCTGGCGGTCACGAAGAGCGCCGCCGACCACCCGGGCGACGTCTTCGCCGTCGCCGCCGACGGCGAGCGCCGCCTCACGACCGTGAACGACGCCCTCCTCTCGTCGCGCACGCTTGCCGCGCCCGAGGAGGTGTGGTTCGAGTCGGAGGCGGGGCCGGTGCAGGGGTGGCTCCTGTTCCCGCCCGAGGGGGCTCGGGACGGCCGGGAGCGGTTCCCGCTCGTCGTCGAGATTCACGGCGGCCCACACGCCATGTGGAGCACGTCGGGAACGATGTGGCACGAGTTCCAGACGCTCGCCGCGCGGGGCTACGCGGTGTTCTGGTGCAACCCGCGGGGCTCTCTCGGCTACGGCGAGGCGTTCACGACGGCCATCCAGCGCGACTGGGGGGTGACGACCGCACGTGACGTCCTCGCGGGCGTCGACGCCGTGTGCGAGCGCGACGAGGTCGACGATTCGCACGTGTTCCTCACGGGGGGAAGCTTCGGCGGGTACATGACCGCGTGGCTCGTCGGCCACGACGACCGGTTCCGCGCCGCCGTCGCCCAGCGCGGTGTCTACGACCTCACCTCCTTTTACGGCTCGTCGGACGCGTTCAAACTCGTCGAGTGGGACTTCGAGACCACGCCGTCAGACGACGCCGCGTTCCTCTGGGAGCAGTCGCCGGCGTCGGTGGCTCACGAGGTGACGACGCCGACGCTCGTCCTCCACGCCACCGAGGACTTCCGGGTGCCGGTGAACAACGGCGAACTCCTCTACGTGCTGTTGAAGAAGGCCGGCGTCGACACCCGGCTCGTGCGGTATCCGCGCGAGGGCCACGAACTCTCACGGTCGGGCGAACCGGGCCACGTCGTCGACCGTCTCGAACGCATCGTGCGCTGGTTCGACGGCTACTCGGACTACCACGACGTCCCTCGGGCGCTGGACCGCGGCGACGACGGCCTCTCCGGTGGACTCGGCGAGGCAGAACCCGAGAGCGAGAGTGCGGGTGAGAGTGAAAACGCGGACGGCTGACGACGGCCGACTCGCGCCCCCCTAATCGACGATAATCTCCGAATCCGCGTTCGCTCCCCTGTCGGGCGACAGCTGTCGGTCGTAGCGGTCGACCCAGGCGGCGAAGCAGTCGGGGCAGAGTCGGTGGCTGTGTAGCTGTGCCCCGTCGACCCTCGTCTCGACGGTGCGTGTGAGTGCGTCGGCGACGGGTTGGCCGCAGTCGTCACACGGCTCTTCGGAGCGCCCTCCGTCCGGGCGATAGTGGCAGTTCACGCCGGGCGCGTCGTGCATACGCTCTGACTCGATGGCCGCGATATTAGCTGTGGTGCCGCTCGTGGGAGGTTGTATTCGGTGTGGGTGTCTCGCTGGATGGGCTCCTCGGGCAGTTTCGAGCGGCGGGCGTGACTGTGGGGACCACGAACACTGCGCGGTCGCCAGGGCGGTGAAGCCACAGTCCTCCCCAGCCGATTCACTCGGTCACTCGCACTGCTCGCTCCCTCGTTCATCCCTCGCGCGTGAGCCACGCGGCGGGACCGCGTGACGTCACGCGCCAACCGCGACAGGGCGGTGCGGTGGCGCGCGATGAGCGAGCAACGCGAGCGAACGCGCGAGGGTCGCGGCCGGGTTCCGTCCCGGCCGCACCGGTTGGGGAGGGACGAGGCTACACTGCGCCCGTGTGTCGCACGGTGTTCGTGGTACGTTCGAGCAGTCCAGTCGCGAGTCTCACGACCATCGTTCTGTGGGCTCGCTTCTCACTACTCCTCGAAAACGAGAATCGCCCGCTTACGTCGTCCGGAACGCGCGGTCGCCGGCGTCGCCGAGGCCGGGAACGATGTAGCCGTCGTCGTCGAGGTAGTCGTCGATTGCGACGGTGAGCAGGTCGGCCTCGGGGTACTCCTCGTCGACCCGCAGCAGGCCGTCCGGGGCGGACACCGCCGAGAGGACGAACAGGTCCGTCGGCTCCTCGGCGGCGCTCTCGAGGACGTGGTCGAGGACGGCGCACATCGTGCTGCCGGTCGCGAGCATGGGGTCGGCGACGATGACGGTGTCCTTCGCGCGAATCTCGGGGAGTTTCACGTAGTCGATGGTGATGGGGAACTCGCCCGCCTCGTTCATCCCGGCCTCCTCGTCACGGCCGGCGGAGATGACGCCCTGCTTCGCCCGTGGGAACGCTTTCAACAGCCCTTCGACGAACGGCGTCGCCGCACGCAACACGTTGATGATGACGATGTCGTCGAGCCCCTTCACCCGCTCGCCGGTGGTCTCTTGCAGCGGTGTCTCGATGGAGACGTACTCGGTCTCCATCGCGCCGTCGATGATCTCGTAGCCACAGATTCGGCCGAGCTTCACCAGGCCCTTGCGGAACGCGACCTGCTCCGTCTCGACGTCTCGCAGGCGCGAGAGGGTGTCTTTCGCCAGCGCGTGTGTGATGAGATACGCGTTGTCGCGGTCTTCGATAGGCATCTGTGTGTCTATCTGTGCGCGCGACGCCGACGATGATAAAGCAGGGGGTGTTCGTCGCCGCGCCTGTCACCGCAGCACGACGAACGTGAGCAGCGCGAGGCCGAGCGCGCCGATCGCGACGTTCCGGAGCGTGAACGGGACGATGTCGAGGAACGACAGCCCCCAGACGACGACGCTGGCAAAGAGCGTCGAGAGGACGAGGTTCATCACGAGGTGCACTCTCGGGTCGCCCTGAGAGGTGGTCATCGGTTCCCCGTTTCCCCGACCCCGACTTAACTTCTTTGCGCTGGCGTCCCATCCCCACCCGTGGCCCGTCGCGACATCGCTCTCCGTAGTCGTGGGGGAGGGGAGGTGGACCCGTGGCCGTTCCTCGTCGTCACGGGGATGGCCTTCCTCCTCGTGTTCTCGTTCGGCCCGGTGTACCTCCTCTCGTTCGGCCTCCCGCTCCCCGTCGCGCTCGGCGTCTCCGCCGTCACCTTCCTCGGGTTGGCGGCCGCGGCCCACTACCGGCTGGTCTGGACGGCCGCCCCCGACCTCGCGGGGGAGGTGCCCGCCGCCGCGCGACTCCGCCGCATCGTCTACTGGGCCGTCGCGCTCGCGCTCGTCCTCTTCGGGCTCTCCCTGCCGTTCCTCGCCGAGTTGCACTGACGAGTCGGCTCTCCCGCCGCGCGCTGCCGGTGTCACCACCCTTTCGACCCCCGGTCTCGTATCCGCACTCATGGCCGAGGTGGAACGCTCGCGGTTCGTCCGCGCCACGCCCGCGCGGCTCGCCCGGCAGCTCTCGCCCGAGACGCTGGTGGCGGCCGAGGGGAGCTTCGACGTCCGGACGGTCCGCGAGGCGGACGACGCGACGGTCGTCACGGTCGGCGGCGGCGGACTCTCGTTCGACCTCAGGTTCGAGCCCAGAGCGGACGGCTACTACTACACACAGGTCGGCGAGGCCGGCCCGTTCGAGTCGATGGAGACGTGGGTCCAGTACGCGAGGGAGGACGAGGGCTCGCGCGTTACGATGCGGTCGGCCGTGTCGCTGGCGCTCCCCCTCCCGTTCGTCGACCGGGTCGCGGCGTGGAAACGCGGTGGCGAACTCGACAGGGCACTCGACGCGCTCGCCGGGTCGCTCGACTGAACCCGTCGGTGTCCGCCGCCTCGCCTTCGGTTGTGCGTCACGCCCGCCCACTCGCTCGGGGATTTATGTCGAAGAATGAGCACGTTCGGCTATGGGCCTGTTCGGAACGCTCAAAGAAGCGTTCGTGGCGTCGACCCCGTCGACCGACCGCGGATCGGGGACGACCGAGTCGAAGGGCGCGTACTGGTGTCACGACTGCGACGAACGACTGCTCGACCTCGACGTCGCGGGCGAGGAACCGCCCGCCTGTCCCGACTGCGGCGACGAGATGGACTTCGAGCGCTCCCCCGGGTCGACCGGGTGTGCGTGCTGACCGTCGTCGTCGGCCGACGCTCAGGCGCTCTCGCCCGCCGTCGCCGTCTCGACGAACTCGACCGAGACCGACACGTCGCTTCCCGTCGCGGTCGCGATTCGGTCCTCCAGCCGTCCGGGAAGCGTCGGATACGGCTGGTCGGCCGGTCGCTTGACGCGCACGGTCACCTCCCGCGGTGACGCTCTGAGACCGAACCCGGTGAACTCGACACCGACGGAGCGGAGGACGACCCGGTCGTACTCGGGGCTGTCGAGGACGTCCTCGACGACGTCGTTCGTCGTGTTCTCGAACGCGCTCTGGTCGGCGACGGCCGCCCCGACTGCGCCCGTGACGACCAGGATACAGACCAGTGCCGTGACGACGGCGTTCAACCGTCCCGACCGGAGCGCGTCGACCGGCGCTCTCTCGCGCCACGCCTCGGGCCGGTAGCCGAGGTACCAGAGTGCCCCGGCCCCGCTCGCGGTGATGGTGAGGACGTTCACCACCAGCAACACGGCCGCGCCGACGGCCACAGCCGGATACCCCCACGCGACCCCGATGCCCACGGCGGCGGCGGCCGGAATGAGCGCCGCCGCGACGGCGACGCCGACGAGCGACACCGGGAGGTCCGTCGAGAGACCGAACGCTCCCGCCGCACCCGCGCAGACTCCGACGACGAGCGACAGCACGCCCGGCGACGTCCGGGCGCTCACCTGTGCGATTGTCGTCACGTCGACCGCGGGGGAGACGAACTGGGTCGCCCTGAGCAGCCAGCCGAACGCCGTCGCACTCGCCACGGCGAGTCCGAGTCCGAGCAGCTGTGAGCTCATCCCGTCGCGTATCATCCGCCCGTCGCTGAAGGCGACGCCGACACTCGCCGTCAACGCGGCACCGACCTGCGGGGCGATGACCATCGAGCCGACGACGACCGCGGGCGAGTCGAGCAAGAGGCCGACCGTCGCGACGAGCACGCTCAACAGCGTCATGGCGTAGTACGTTCGCACGCCCGGTTTCATGTTTCGGGCCTTCGAGCGAATCTCCTCGGGGACGACCGCGTCGTCGTCTTCCTCCCCTTCGACGAACCGGCGTTCCAGTTCGGCGAAGTGTGGGGTCGACGCCGTCTCGGCGTTGGCGATGACGGTGAACGAGTCGTCGACGCCGGCGTCGCGCAGGTCCGCGAGCACCGTGTCGACGGCCTGTACCGGAAGCGGAAACTGGACGACCAGCGCGTCGTCGTCTGCGACCTCGGTCACGACGTAGTCGACCTGCTCGTCTCCGAGGACCTCGAAGACGGCGTCGCTTCGGTCTCGGGGAACGCGGACGTGGATGAACCGCATCCCCTCCACCGTCGAGTGTCAGGCGAATGTACCTATGGGTCTCCGACGCGCCTCAGGGTGTCGCGACGACGACCCGCTCACCCTGTTCCGTCGGAATCCTGTCGTCGCCGCCCTCCCATGCGCCGGGTTCGAAGTCGGCGAATGCCTCCTCGTCGAGGAGACAGTCGTCGAGTCGGCCTCGTAACGCTGCCTCGTCGATCCCGGTCCCGATGAACACCAGTTCGGTCCGGCGGTCGCCCCACGTGTCGTCCCACGCGACCTGCCTTCGGTTCCGGTGGTACGCGTCCTGTTCGAACGCGGGGAGCGTCGCGACCCACGGTCCGGCGGCCTCGACGTGGACCGAGGGGCCGGCCTGACCGAGCGTGAGGTGCTGTTCGCTCCCGGCGACCCACAGTGTCCCCTTCGACCGGACGACGCTCTCGGGCAGGTCGGCGAGGACGTCCGCGATACACGACGGGTCGAACGGCCGTCGACTGCGGAAGACGAAGGAGGTGACGCCGTACACCTCGTCGGGGTGTCGATGGCCGTCGTGGTGGTGGTCGTCGTGGTCATCGTGGTCGTGACCGTCACCCACTTCGTCCTCGCTCAGCGCTCGTCGCCAGCCGGCGGCTTCGGCGGCCGTCGCGGGGTCGTACAGCCGCCGACCGAACAGCACGTCGGGGTCGACCGACGAGTACTCCGTCGTCACGATTTCGGCGTCGGGCCTGAGCCCGGCGACGAGTTCCTCGACCGTCGCCAACTCGGCGTCGGAGACGAGGTCGGCCTTGTTCACCACGACGAGGTTCGCCAACTCCACCTGCTCGACCAGCAGGTCCGACAGGGGCCTCGTGTCGTCCTCGGCCGCACCGCGTCGCTCGACGACACCCGTGCCGCCGAACGCGTCGTGGAACTGACGAGCGTCGACCACGGTGACGATGCTGTCGACGACGTACCGCGCCGACGCCTTCCCCCGCGTGAACAGCTTCGCCACCGGCGCGGGCTCGGAGATTCCCGACGCCTCCACCACGAGGTGGTCGAAGTCGCGCTCGCGCGCGAGTCGCATCACGGCGCGTTCGAGGTCGCCGCGGAGCTCACAACAGATACAGCCGTTCGAGAGCTCGGTCACGTCGCCGGCCAGCCCCTTCGACGTGCCACTGACGAGTTCGGCGTCGACGTTCACCTCCCCCATGTCGTTGACGAGGACGGCGATGCGCCTGTCGCCCGCGCCTTCGAGCAGATGGTTCAACAGCGTGGTCTTGCCCGCGCCAAGACTCCCCGAAAGCACCGTGACCGGAATCTCGTCCCCTGGCATCAGTCGGTGATGACTGTCTCTCAGTATTGAATGGGAGGGTTTCCGGGAGCGCCCCGAACGCGCCGTCCGGGCGCGCGCAGACGACACGCTTTTGCCTCGTCTTTGATGACCGTCAGAGTATGACACTCGCGGACCGCATCGCGGCCTTCCTCGACCTCGCAGCGGAGTGGGCCCGTGGGCTGTTTCACGGGCTGTTCACCCACCCCGCCTACGAGAAGATCGAGAAGGAGGCCGAGGACATCGAGGACACGTTCATGCTGGCGTGTTTCCCCGACGCCTTCGGGATTCCTTCCCCGGTCTCGTACTACACCGCCGAACTCCTCCCGTACCTCGAAGACGAGTTCGAATCGTGGGAGCGACGGATGTGGGACCGCGGGTCGCTCTTAGAACGCAAGGGCCAACAGTACCACTTCTGACATGCACGACTTCGTCTTCTTCGGCGGCAAAGGCGGCGTCGGCAAGACCACGGTCTCCTCGGCGTACGCCTACAAGTGCGCCACCGCCGGACTGGAGACGCTCGTGGTCTCGACGGACCCCGCCCACTCCACGTCGGACGTGTTCGACCAGCAGTTCTCCGACGACCCGGCTCCCGTCGAGGGCATCGACAACCTCCACGCGATGGAGATCGACCCCGACGACGAGGTCGAACGGCACCTCATGGAGACGAAGCGGGCGATGGGTGACCAGGTGAGTCCGGCGATGGTCAACGAGATCGACCGCCAACTCGAGATGGCCCACCAGACGCCCGGCGCGTACGAGGCGGCGCTGTTCGACCGCTTCGTGAGCGTGATGCGCGACACCGACTACGACCGCGTCGTCTTCGACACCTCGCCGACCGGCGGCACGCTCCGACTGCTCTCGCTTCCCGCCTTCCTCGAGGGGTGGATCGACCGGCTGCTGTACAAGCGAAAGAAGAGCATCGACCTCTACGAGAAAGCCGCCATCGGCAACAACGAGCCGCGGCGGATGATGGACGGCGACCCCATCATCGCCCGCCTCCAGGCGCGGAAAGAGCAGTTCGAGTTCGCCGGCCGGACGCTCCGCGAGCAGGCCGGGTTCTTCCTCGTCGTCAACCCCGACGAACTCTCGCTCAAGGAGACCTCCCGCGCGGTGGACGAACTGCTGGAGGCGGGCCTCTCCGTCGAAGGGCTCGCCGTGAACAAGCTCACGCCCGAACCCGATCCCGAAGAGGAGGGGAGGGGTGCGCGATTCCTCCGCGACCGCGTCGCGACCGAACGGGAGCGACTGGAGACGCTCCGCGAGGAGTTCGACCAGCCCGTCGTCGCGGAGATCGAGACCCGCATCTCCGAAGTCAAGGGGGACTTCCTCGTCGAGGTCGCCGACGAACTCGACATCGGCGTCGCCCCCGACTCGGCCGGCTGAGTCGTTCCACATCTGTACACGACCGCGCGGGCTGTGAATCGCACTCACACCCCCACAAGACATACAAGAGTAACGTCTGCCTCGTTCGTTGAATTTGCGCTCGAGCGCGAGAATTAAACGCTGAAAGATGCCAATATGAACTCTCGTGTGTGTAAATCGTATCACGATTGAATATTAAGTTTTAAGTACAAATTTCCTCATGGTTCATCCTGAGGTACTATCACATGGTACAAGCGTTGTGGCTGGTCGTTGCCGTGCTGGCACTGTTCAGCGTGGGGTACTTGGGCTACTCACGGTATCTTTCGCAGTTCGTCGAACTCGACGACTCCCGTGAGACACCGGCGCACAAGTACGAAGACGGACAGGAGTACGTTCCGGCGAAGAAGCCTGTCCTGCTGGGGCATCACTACTCGAGTATTGCGGGTGGCGCACCGATCGTCGGTCCCATCACTGCCGGCATCCTGTGGGGCTGGGTGCCGGCGCTCCTGTGGATCGCCATCGGCAACCCCCTGATGGGGAGCGTTCACGACTTCGTCTCGCTGTCGGCGAGCCTCCGTCACGAGGGGAAGTCCATCGGGTACATCATCGGCGAGTACGTCGGTGAGCGGGGCAAGAAGATGCTCCTGTGGTTCGCCTTCCTCACCATCATCCTCGTCGTCGCGGTGTTCGCACTCGTCGTCGCCATCGTCTTCGACGCGTTCCCGAGCGCCGCCACCGCGAGTATCCTCTACATCGCGCTCGCGTTCCTCTTCGGCATCTACCTCTACCAGCTCGACCTCCCGTTCGTCCCGGGGACCGTGGTGTTCGTCATCGGCGTCTTCGCCAGCGTCTGGGTCGGTATCCAGAACCCGCTGGTGCTCGTCCCCGAGGGCGGCAGCACGTTCCTCCCGACCGTGATCAACGCCAACGTCTCGGCGTGGATTCCCGTCATCATCATCTACGCGGCCATCGCGAGCGCGCTCCCGGTCTGGATGCTGCTCCAGCCGCGTGACTACCTGTCGTCGTTCCTGCTCTATTCGGGTGTCGGCGGCGCGCTCCTCGCGATTATCGTCGGCACCGTGGGCGGGATGTGGCTCGGCATCACGCCGATTCCCACCCAGCCGCTCGAGGTCGGCATCCCGGCGTTCAACGGCTTCTGGGGCGTCACCGGTACGGCTCCGCTCTTCCCGCTCCTGTTCATCACCATCGCCTGTGGGACCATCAGCGGCTTCCACTCGCTGGTCTCTTCGGGCACCACGGCGAAGCAGCTGAACAAGGAGAGCGACGCCCGTACCATCGGCTACGGTGGCATGCTCGGGGAGGGCCTGCTCGCGACCGTCGCGCTCGCGGCGCTCGCGGTCGCCGGTGCGAGCCTCGACCCCGCCGGCGGAATCGGCGTCGCCCTGCCGAACTTCGCGACCGGCGGCGGCATCTTCCTCACCTCGTTCGGCATCCCCCAGAGCTTCGGCGCGCCGTTCATGGCGCTCGTGCTCGTGAGCTTCCTCCTCACCTCGACCGACACCGCCGTCAGGCTCGGTCGCTACATGATGGAGGAGATCGTCGGCACACCCGAGACCGCCGTCGAGAAGGTCGCGGTCGACCGCTACGCGAACGCGGCCGTCCAGGGTGTCCCGGCGTACATCCTCATCACCAGCGGGTCGTGGGTGACGCTCTGGCAGCTGTTCGGCGGTGCGAACCAGCTGCTCGCCGCGCTCGCGCTCTTGACTGCGACGGTGTGGCTCGCCAACTGGGACGACTCCAAGCAGCTCATCTCGACGGGCGTCCCGATGGCGGTCATGGTCACCATCACGACGCTCGGGCTCTCCTGGCTGGCCTTCTACAGCAATCTGTACCAGAAGTTCATCGTCGGGAACCCGGCCGACCTGGGGACCTTCGGCATCATCTCGGCCATCGTCCAGATCGTGCTCGCGTTGACGCTCATCTTCCTGGCGCTCTCGCTCGTCAAGATGGGCTACGAGAACATCCAGAACGCCCGCCGCGGCGGCAGCGGTGCCGCCCTCGCGGACGGCGGAACCGTCGATTCGGACGACTGAGACCCCGTCTCCGGCCGTCTTCGCTTTTCTGTGTGGGGACTTCCCCCGTGAGTGTCACCTCACCGTCGGAACGCACGGACGAGCCGGTCGAGGAGCCCGCCCGACGACGGCTCCGCGCCGGGCGCTCGCCAGAGCGCGAACGCCCGCCAGACGTCGGCGTTCGGAGAGGCGACCACGTCCTCGCGTTCGGGGGCGACGACGACGAGGTTCACCTCGTAGTGGCCGTAGTAGCCGAACTTCAGGAGGGTCCGCTCGGACCACGACTCGACCGCCCGACGGACGTCGTCGGGAATGTCGGGCGCGACGAGGACGAAGGTGAACTCGGTGCCCTGGTGTTCTTCGTCTCTGGTGATCCACTCGTCGGCGAGGTCGTCGGCGAGGTCGACGAGCCGGTCGAGGTCGCCCGCGCGAACTCGGGCGACTCGCCTGGCGAACAGGTACTCGTCCACGTGGTGGTTGGCGAAGTTGATCGAGCGGTGGAGGAACTGCTTCTGGCTCTCGATGCGCATCCGTCCGAACAGGTCCCACGTCTCGCCGCGGACCCGCTCGTCCTTTTCGAGGTCGTAGCTGAACATCAGCCGGTCCGAGACACGGTCGAAGAACGGGTCGTCCCAGTCGGGGACGTTCGCTTCGACCTCGGCGATGACGTCCTCGCCGACGGACTCGCGAACCGCCTGCGGGACGCCCTCCCCGTCGGACGGCTCTGCCTTCCCGTTCGGTTCGCCCCGCTCGCTCATGTCTCGTCCTCGTCGGGGTCGTACGCGTGGGCGTCGCCCGACACCGCCGGTGCGCCGACCGCGACGAGTTCGACCCGCTCGTCGGCGTCTGCGGGATTGAACGCTCGCTGTGGACTTCCCGGTTCGACGGCGAACAGGCTCCCCGCCGGAACGACGTACTCCTCCGCGGGCGTCTCGACGTGGAGCGTCCCCGAGAGGACGAAGAACGCCTCCTCCTGTTCGTCGTGGTAGTGGTACGCGAGCGGGACCTGCTCGCCGGGGTCGGCCTCGAACCGGTTGACGGCCATCCGCTCGAGGCCCGCCCGTTCCGAGAGGCGGCGCAGCGTACAGGGCCTGTCGGGTTCCGCCTCGACGGTCTCGGTCTCCACGACTCGGTAGCTCATGTGTGCTCACACAGCACGACCGAACAAAAGCACGTTGCCATCCGCGTGGTCGGCCACTCGCCGGGCGGCTGGCACTCGTCTGCGACGCGTACACACGACAATCTTTAATGACGAATAGGCCGAACCCACAGCCAGTCATGGGTGGAACCGGAACCGAGAGCTGCGGACGCTGTGCGATGACGTCCGTCGTCGACACCACACAGCAGGGCCACGAGGACGGCGAGACGGCGGAGCGCGACCCGTTCGCGTCGGGACGCATCGAAGTCTCCGACGCCGAGGCGCGACGCGTGTCGCCGGCCGCCTGGCTCGAAGGCATCAAACGGCGACTCGACGCGTTCGCCACCGGACTCACGTACGGACGGCGCTGAGACACGCTATCTCGCGTGGCAGAGGGTCGCGCGGAGAGTTTTTCATCACGCAGCGAGTGGGCTCTAGAACGACGAATGGAAGAGAGCATCTCAGGATTCAAACACCGCGGCTCGTGGGGGGATATCGTCGAGCACGGTGAACGCGTCACCCGCGCGCTCCGCGACGCCGGCGTCGACAGTGACGCGTTCACCGAGTGGGACGAGTGGCGACCCAAGTCCCACGAACGCCTCTCGCAGGACGTCAACGAGAAGACCGCCGCCCAGGCGAGTGTCGCCGAGGGCGAGGGAGAGAAGGCGGGCAAGAAGCCCGAAGAGGACCTCCAGAGCGCCGGGCGCAAGCTCTCGGAGTCGTACGAGAAGGTCGAGGAGGGAGACAACGAGGGTGCCGTCGAGCGCTGGCAGGACTCCATCGACTACGTCAAGCGCGCGGCCGACTCCGCGAGCCGAAAGGCGCTCCGGGCGGTCGAAGACACCGTCTACCGGAAGGTGATGACACAGCTCGCGCCCTACTACTTCGACAACGAACTCATCAGCGCCAACGTCCAGCGGGTGGCCCGCGGCACCACCGACGAGGTCGAGTTCGTCTTCGAGGTCAACGTCAACGACGACGACCTCAAACAGCAGGTCTCCGAGCGCCTCGCCGCGTACGAGGACGAGGTCGACCGCTGGCACATCGACACCGAGAAGGACACCACGACCGCCGAAGCCGTCGAGGGCGTCGAAGTCCCTCAGAACGAGCCCGAGTCGAAGTCGACCACCAACTGACGAGCGCCTCGCTCCCGTGCCTCTGTTTTTATATCGCACGCGTGTCTCGTGACACACATGCCAGCACCCCTTCGTGTCGACTCCGGTGAGTTGACGTCCGACGAGATTCTCGCTGCGCTCGAGGAGGGCCGCCGCGTCGTCGTCCGCACGGAGATGATGGGTGGGACGTACGACGTCACGCTCCGCCACGACGGCACCGTCTTCTACTGCGACACGCCAACCACGCTCCACAAACACGAGGACGTCGAGGGAATGCGCACCTGTATCGCCAAGATGGGCTACGCGCGGGCCGACGCCGACGACTGAGGACGTCGGCCGCGCCCCACACCCCGTCCGCGCGCCACCGCCTGTGCGACACCCGTGCCAACCCGCGCGGGGAGATTTAACCACTCCGGGGCTCTTCTCGTCCGTATGGCAGACTCCCCCGACATGGCCGACCTTCTGGAGACCGACGACCCCGAGTTCCAGCAGGTCCTCTCGTGTGTGTTCGGCATTCAGAACCACGAGAGTCGGACGTATCTCGTCCTTCTCGACCACCCCGGAAGCACCGTCGCCGAACTGGCCGACGTCCTCGACCGCGACCGGAGCAACGTCAACCGCTCGCTGACGACGCTGATGGAGAAGGGACTCGCCGGTCGACAGCGACGCCTGCTCGACCCCGGTGGCTACGTCTACCAGTACACGGCGACCCCGCTCCCGGAAGCGAAGGGGATGCTCCACGACGCACTCGACACGTGGGCCGAGACGGTCCACGAACGGATCGACGAGTTCGGCCCCCGGCGACAGTAGCCGAGCGTCCGACACGGCGGCACCGACCGTCGGGGGCGCCGAGGAAGTGCCGGCCGCGCCCGGTCGTGACGAAGCCGTCACCCCTCGTCGCGCCTGCCGACCGTCCCCCTTTTTGTGCTCTGGCACGAGCCACAGCACAATGAGCCTGGAGTTGACCGCGGCCGCCCCGACGGCGCCCGACGACGTCGACGGTGGCGTCTGGCTGGAGTGTATCGAGTGCGGTGAGACGTTCGCCCCGTTCGAGGACATCCGCTACACCTGCGACGACTGCGACGGCCTCCTCGAGGTCCGCTACGACGACCCGCCGACGTTCGACGAGTTCGAAGGGCGCGGCGTCTGGCGCTACAACGCCGCGCTTCCGTTCGAGGAGGGCGTCTCCCTCCCCGAGGGGGCGACGCCGCTCCACCGCGTTCCACGACTCGAGGCGGCTATCGGCGTCGAGAACCTCCGCGTGAAACACGAGGGGATGAACCCCACGGGGAGCTTCAAAGACCGCGGGATGACCGTCGGCGTCCGCGTCGCGAAGGAACTCGGCGTCGGCCGACTCGCCTGTGCCTCGACGGGGAACACGTCGGCGGCGCTGGCCGCCTACGGCGCTCGTGCCGGGTTGGAGACGCTCGTGCTCCTCCCCGCCGGGAAGGTCGCCGCCGGCAAAATCGCCCAGGCGGCGCTTCACGACGCGCGCATCCTCGAGGTCGACGGCAACTTCGACGCCTGTCTCGACATCGTCCAGGAGCTGGCCGAGCAAGGCGAGGTCTACCTGCTGAACTCGCTGAACCCCTTCCGTCTGGAGGGACAGAAGACTATCGGCCTCGAGATTCTCGAGGAGTTCCACGCCGACTACGACACCTACCCGGACCGGATCGTCCTCCCCGTCGGGAACGCCGGCAACACCGCCGCGCTGTACAAGTGCTTCCGCGAACTCGTCCAGGCGGGCGCGCTCGACCCCGAGGACGTGCCCAAACTCACCGGCGTCCAGGCCGAAGGGGCCGCGCCGATGGTCGAAGCCGTCGAGAACGGCGCCGACGAGGTCCGAAGGTGGGACGAGGTCGAGACCATCGCCACCGCCATCCGCATCGGCAACCCGGTCAACGCGCCCAAGGCGCTCCCGGGCATCCGCAACACGGGCGGGACCGCCGTCTCCGTCTCCGACGAGGAGATCACGGCCGCACAGCGGGCGCTCGCGAAGGAGGGCGTCGGTGTCGAACCCGCCTCCGCGGCGAGCGTCGCCGGCCTGAAGAAACTGCGCGACCGCGGCGACGTCGACGCCGACGAGAACGTCGTCTGTCTCACGACGGGACACCTCCTGAAAGACCCCGACGCCGCGTTCGAGGCGGGTAACGAGCCCGAACCCGTCGCCAACGACACCGACGCGGTCCTCGACCTCATCGAGGGCGACGCGTCCCCGAGTCGGGGCCGTCTCCGCCGGCTCCTCCCGTTCTGACTCCGCGCTGTTTCTTCCCCGCGCGGTGAACGTGCGTGACGTCCGTCTGACGTACGCTTTTGCTCGTCGCCCGAGAACTCCCTCTCGTGCCCCCGAGCCTCCCAACCGGAACTGTCAGCCAGACGTCGGCGGGCACGCGAACGTTCCCCCCGGAATCGAACTCCGACCGCGAGCGCGAGCGTGTCTCCGTCGCGTCGACGCCGAACCGTCGACCCCCACAGACACCGTTTCCTCCGACTCCACGCGGCCCGAGCGGCCCTCCCTCGCCGGTCGTCCCGAGACGCGAGCACGACGTCGCCGTCTCCCGTGAACACGACCGCGTCGCCGAACTCGCCCGCGAGAACGAGGCGCTCCGCGAGTACATCCGCGAGCAAGCCACCGACAAGCAGGCCGTCATCGAACGGTACGAACACCTCCTGCAGCAGCGTGACGCGCGCGAGACGTCGCTGTCGACAGCGACGTCGACGTCGACGTCATCGACACCCCCGTCGCCGACGTCGGCCGGTCGTTCCCCGTCCACGCGGGACGGACTCGTCGAGACGCTTCGGGCGGGCGTCTCGACGCTCCGCTCTCGAGTCGGCGGGTGGCTCGGTCGCGACTGAGCCTGCCTCACTCGGCCCGCAGACTCTTGTCTCTCGGCTCCTGACCGACGCCTATGCCCTGTTCGTCCAGGTCACACACGGAGCGGAAGGAAGCGAGTAAAGGGGCGGCCGCGGGCGCGACGGTCGGTGCGCTCGTTGGCTCGCCGCTCGGGCCGCTGGGTGCCGGCATCGGTGCCGGATTCGGCGGCGCGTCTGGCTTCATCGCCGGCACCGCGAAGGGAAAACTGAAGTCGAAGCTGAAACCGGGCTGTCGCTGATTACTCGTCGTCGCCGTTGTCGAGGGTGATGTACTTCACGTCCGTGATGCGCTCGTCGGCGAGCAACTGCTCGCGGACGGACTCGGGCACCGGCGTGTCGAGGTTGTAGACGGTGAGTGCGGCGTCGTCGCCGGGCGACCGGCGGGCGTTGAACATCCCGGCGATGTTGACGTCGTTGTCCCCGAGCACCGTCCCGATGAAGCCGATGACGCCGGGGCGGTCGTAGTTGCGGGCGACGAGCATCTGGCCGTGCGGGATGGCGTCGACGCGGTAGCCGTCGATGCGGACGATGCGCGGGTCGTCGCCGGCGAAGAGCGTCCCGCAGACGCCGAGCGAGCCCTCCTCGTTCTTCACCGTCACGGTCACGAGGCTCTGGAAGTCCTCCGACTGTCGCGACTTGGTCTCGACGACCTCGATCCCGCGCTCTTCGGCGATGCTCGGCGCGTTCACCGCGTTGACCTGCCACTCCAGCGGCGTGAAGACACCCTTCAGCGCGCTCGCGGTGACGAGGTCGAGGTCCTCCTCGGCGATGTCGCCCTGGTAGCTCACCTCGACCTCCGAGATACGCTGGTCGAACACCTGTGCGGCGACCTTCCCTGCGGTCTCGGCGAGTTCGATGTACGGGCGGATGCGGGGGAAGGCGCTCTGGTCCACCGACGGCGCGTTCAGCGCGTTGATGACCGGTTCGTCGGCGAACGCGGCCATCACCTGGTCGGCGATGCTCGTCGCGACGTTCTCCTGGGCGGCCTCCGTCGAAGCGCCGAGGTGCGGTGTGACGATGACGTCGTCGACTTTCAGGAGTGGGTTGTCGGGCGAGACGGGTTCGCTCTCGAAGACGTCGATGGCGGCACCGTCGAGCGTACCAGCTTCGACGGCGGCGGCGAGTGCCGCCTCGTCGACGACACCCCCGCGGGCGCAGTTGACGAGGTAGCCGCCACCCATCAGTTCGAGTTCGTCCGTGGAGATGAGCCCCTCCGTCTCGGGCGTCAGCGGCGTGTGGACGGTGAGGAAGTCGGCACGTTCGAGACACTCCTCGAACTCCACCAACTCGGCGCCGAGTCGGTCGGCGCGCTCCTCGCCGATGTAGGGGTCGTACGCGACGAGGTTCATCCCGAGCGAGTCGAGTCGCTTTGCGACTTCCTGACCGACGCGACCCAGCCCCACGATGCCGAGCGTCTTCCCGTTCAGTTCCGTCCCGAGGTAGTCGCCCTTCGCCCACTCGCCGCCGCGGAGTCGGGCGTGCGCCTGCGGGATGGAGCGTGCGGTCGCGAACGCCATCGCGACGGTGTGTTCTGCGGCCGCGCGAACGTTCCCCTCGGGGGCGTTCGCGACGACGACGCCGTGGTCCGTCGCGGCGTCGATGTCGATGTTGTCGACGCCGATGCCCGCACGCCCGACGATGACGAGGTCGGGCGCGGCCTCGAACACCTCGCGCGTCACCTCCGTGCCCGAGCGGACGACGAGCGCGTTCGCGTCCGCCACCGCGTCAAGCAGCGCGTCACCCTCCGAGTCGTAGTCGGTCACGACCTCGTGACCCGCGTCACGCAGTCGTTGGACACCCGCATCAGCGATGGGGTCCGTGATGAGTACCTTCATGCGCGTACGTTCTTCGGTGCCCGGTTAAGCGTTTCTTCAGCGGTCTAACTCCGTGGTATTTGGTGTGTTCACACGACACAGGCCCGAACGGCGCAGTGTGTGGTCTCGTCCCGACTGCCCCTCTCTCGGGCTTCGTCGGTCGTGTTCTCCCGTGGTTCGCGCCGCGCGAGATGGCAAAGTTTCAAACCCGGCCTCCCGTCTATCCGGTATGAAACTCATCGCGTTCGACTTCGACGGGACGCTCTCGGACTCGGAGATGACGGTCCTCCTCGGCGAGCGAGAGGGCGTCGCCGACGAGATGGCCTTGATTACCGAGCGGGCGATGAACGACGAGATATCGTACGCGAAGAGCCTCCGCGAGCGGGCGGCGCTCCTCGAGGGCCTCGAGGAGGAACTCGCCGAGGAAGCGTACGACGAGGTGACGCTCCGTCCCGGCGCGGCCGACGTCGTCCGCCGCCTCGACGACTACGGCCACCACGTCGCGATTCTCACCGGGGGGTTCGAGCGCGGCGTCGAACGCGCCCTCGAGAAGGCGGGCGTCGGAGACGCCGTCGACACCATCGTCTCCAACCGCCTGCCGGTCACGGGCGGACGGCTCACCGGCGGCGTGGAGGGGTCGCTCATCGAGGGCACGAAGGACGAGGCACTCGAATCGCTCGCGGCCGACCTCGACGTGAAGCTGTCTCAGACCGTCGCCGTCGGTGACGGTGCGAACGACCTGCCGATGCTCGAGGTGGCCGGCCTCGCCGTCGGTTTCCTCCCGAAACCGGCCGTCCGACCCCACTGCGACCTCGTCGTCGAGACGATGGACGAACTCGCCGGTGTGTTCGAGACGCGAGAAATCCTGCGCGCCCCGGACGAGTAGGCTCTGTCGCGCGGCGACCGCTGCCGCCGGGACGGCGGCGTCCACGCGGCACTCCGCCGGTCGGCTCCGTTTTCCCCGTGAGAACTGCCGGCGCAACACGCCGTGTGTGCGGCGACGCTGTCACCGAACGACCACTCCGTGATGGCATCCGAACTGAGTGCACTCGACCCGAACGAACTCGTCCTCGACGCCGACGTCGCCGCTTTCGCGGCGTCGAGGCCGGAGTGTGTCAGCGCCGACGACGATGTGGACCGGTGTTCTCTCGTGGCCGACGACCGGCCGCGTTGCCCCCACGACCACGACTGTTGCTTCGTCCCCACCGGAACCTGCGGGCTCCGGCCTCGTCGTGGTCGGATACAGCAGTGTCGGCTCCGTGGCGAGCCGACGGCTCGGTCTTGCTCGACGCGCGCGACCCTCATATCTGCGTGTCAAGGCTCAATAATACTACACGCATACACCCGATCGAGGCATCACGACGCCCCCTCCCCATCACATTCGGGCCGCGTGGTTCCTCGGAGGCACCCCCTCCTGTCGTGAACTCCCGTCGTGGCGGTGAGTCCTGTCGCCGGCACCCCCCGCCGTCGACACGTTCTGTGAGTCTCTTACCGGTTCAGCGTGTGGATGGCCTGTCCGAGCGCGTTCTCGCAGGCTTCCATCGTCGCCTCCGCGAGCGTCGGGTGGGTGTGGACCGTCGCTGCCACGTCCTCGAGCGTCGCCCCCATCTCGACGGCGAGCGCGAGTTCGGCGACGAGTTCGGACGCCTCGGGGCCGACGACCTGCCCGCCGAGGACGAACCCCGTCGCCTCGTCGGCAACGACACGGACGAACCCGTTCGCGTGACCCGTCGTCAGCGCGCGACCCGACGCGTTGAACGGCATCTGTCCGACGACCGGGTCGAAGCCCGCCTCCTCGGCCTCGGCCTCGGTCATCCCGACCGTTCCGATCTCGGGGTCGGTGAACACCGCCGCGGGACAGGCCTGATAGTCGAGGGCGGCGGGTTCGCCGGCGACCACCTCCGCGGCGACGATGCCCTCTTTCGACCCGACGTGTGCCAGCATCGGTTCGCCCGCGACGTCGCCGACGGCGAAGATCGAGTCGACGTTCGTCCGGCACTGGTCGTCCGTCCCGATGAACCCCTTGTCGTCCGTCTCCACCCCGGCGGCGTCGAGGTCAAGCGTGTCCGAGACGGGCGCGCGCCCGACGGCGACGAGCACCTTGTCGGCGTCGTACTCGCTCGTCTCTCCGTCTTCGGTCTCCGTGGCGACGACGATGCCGCCGTCGTTGCCGTCGCGCCACTCCGCTGCGCCCTCGCCGAAGTGAAACTCCACACCGAGTTCCTCGGCGCGGGTCCTGACGACGCGCGCGACGTCGTCCTCGTAGCCCGGGAGGACGTCGTCGAGCATCTCGACCACGGTCACGTCGGTCCCGAGTTTGGCGAAGACGGTGGACAGCTCCATCCCGATGTAGCCCGCGCCGACCACGACCAGCCTGTCCGGGACGGAGTCGAGCGCGAGCGCGTCCCGCGAGGAGAGGACCGGGTCGTCGCCGTACGAAAAGCCCGGAATCTCGATGGGACGAGAGCCCGTCGCGACGATGCAGTGTTCGAACTCGATGCTCTCTGAACCCTGCCCCTCGCCGCCGTGGGCGACGCGGACCTTGGTGGGGCTGTCGAACCGCGCCGTCCCCTCGACGAGGTTGACGCCGTTGGCCTTGCAGAGCTTCTCGACGCCACCGGTCAACTGCCCGACGACGCCGTCCTTCCAGTCGCGCAGGCCGGCCATGTCGACCACGGGGTCGGCGTGGATACCCATCTCCTCGGCGTGGCCGGCCCGGTGGGCGAGGTCCGTCGCCGTGATGTACGCCTTCGAGGGGATGCAGCCGTGATTGAGGCAGGTCCCGCCGTAGGCGTCACGTTCGACGAGCGTCGTGTCGATTCCCTTCTGCGCGGCGCGGATGGCGGCGACGTAGCCGCCCGGGCCGGCGCCGATGACGAGCAGTTCGGTCCCTGTCGAGATGTCTCCGACGACCATGTCTCGGTCTCGCCGTCCGCCGAGTTAAAATGACGCCACGCGGCAGGCTAGTCCTCCCGACCCGTTCAGAGCAACAGCAGCCGCGGGTTCTCCAGCAGTTCGATGACCCGATTCGTGAACTGCCCCGCGTCGGCGCCGTCGACGACCCGGTGGTCGATAGACAGCGACAACGGCAGGGTGTGTCTCGCGACCACCTCGCCGTCTTCGACGACGGGCCGTTGTTCGATGGCGCCGAGTCCGAGAATCGCGACCTCGGGGTAGTTGATGATGGGGGTGGCGTACTCGCCGCCGATGGCACCGAAGTTCGTGAGCGTGAACGTGCTCCCTTGCATCTCCGCACGCGAGATGTCCCGGTCCCGCGCCCGCTCGACGAGACCACCGAGGTCCGAGGCGAGTTCCACCGCGCCTTTCCGGTCGACGTCGCGCACGACGGGAACCATCAACCCCGCGTCGGTGGCGACGGCGACGCCGAGGTTGTACTCCTTCCGGTAGACGATCTCTTCGGCCTCCTCGTCGAGGACGGCGTTGAGGACGGGGAACTCCTTCAGCGCCTTCACGACCGCCGCCATGACGAAGGGCATGTAGGTGAGCGAGACGCCCTGTTCTTCCGCGTGTGGCTTGAGTTCGGCGCGGAGCGCGACGAGGTCGTCCACCACGGCGGTGTCGTGGTGAGAGACGTGCGGTGCGGTGTACTTCGAACGCTGCATCTGCTCGCCGATGGCCCGACGGACCCCGCGATACGGGACGCGCTCGTCTCCCTCGCTCCCCGCGACGCTCACCGGTTCGGCCGCCTCGGCCGGTTCGACCGGCTCGGCCGCCGTCGCGGTCCCGGTGGAGTCAGCGTCCCCGCTGGCTTCGGCATCTGCCGTCACGGCCGTCGCGTCGGCCTCCTGGGCCGCCCGCTGTGCCTCGGCGTACGCGCGGACGTCGTCGGGCGCGACGAACGCCGCTCCCTCCCGTTCCTCGTCGGTCGGGACGTCATCGATGTCGACGCCCTCCTCCTGGGCGAGCTTCCGCGTCGCCGGCGCGGCGAGCGTTTGCGAGCGCCCGGCGGGCGTCGACTCTCCCACCGCCTCCCCCGTCTCCCCGTCACCGGCGTCCCCGCGCGACGTCGCGGACCGTCCGCTGAACGTGACGGCGGCCGGGCCCCCCTCGTCCGCCGCGTCGTCGCCGGTGTCCGCCGAGGTTCGCACGTCGCCCTCGGTGATCCGCCCGCCGGGACCACTGCCGTCCACGGCCGCCAGGTCGACGCCGAGTTCGCGCGCGAGCCGGCGGACGCTCGGCGGGGCGAACACGCGCGCGTCCGGTGTGTCTGCGGCTTCGGTTTCATCTTCCCCCTCGTCGGGTTCGGCGTCCGCGTCCGGCGCTGGTTCGGCTTCGGCGTCGGCCGCCCCTGCCGCCGCCTCTTCGTCACCCTCGCCGGGCACCTCGAACGTGATGATGACGTTTCCGACGGGCACGACCTCCCCCTCCTCGGCGAGGAGTTCTTTCACCGTCCCGTTGTACGGCGAGGGCACCTCGACGAGCGCCTTGTCCGTCTCGACCTCCGCGACGACCTGGTCCTCTGTGACCGTATCGCCGGGTTCGACGTGCCACTCGACCAGCTCTCCCTCCGCCACCCCTTCGCCGACGTCGGGGAGTTTGAACTCCTCGATCATCGGAACTCGGCCGCCTCCCGGATGCCGTCTTCGATGCGCGCCACCGAGGGGAGGTAGTAGTCCTCCAGCGCGTAGAGCGGGTACGGGACGTCGTAACCGGTCACGCGGACCACCGGTGCCTCCTGGTAGTAGAGCGCCCGCTCCTGGATGGTGGCCGTAATCTCACCAGCCATGCCGCCCGAGCGCGGTGCTTCGTGGACCACACAGGCCCGCCCCGTCTTCTTGAACGAGTCGACGATGGCGTCGCGGTCGAGCGGGGAGACCGTCCGGAGGTCGACGACCTCGGCGTCGATACCCTCCTCGGCGAGGTTCTCCGCCGCTTCGAGGGTGCGCGGCGTCATCGCGCCGTAGACGAACACCGAGACGTCCGCGCCCGCTCGCCGCACCTCGGCCTCGCCGATGGGGACGGTGTACTCCCCTTCGGGGACGTCGCCGCGGAAGGCGCGGTAGATGAGCTTCGGTTCGAGGAAGATAACGGGGTCCGGGTCGCGAATCGCGGAGATGAGGAGCCCCTTCGTGTCGTACGGCGTCGACGGGATGACGACCTTGAGTCCGGCCTCGTGCGCGTAGAACGCCTCCTTCGACTCGGAGTGGTGTTCGGGTGCGCGGATACCGCCGCCGTACGGTGCGCGGATGACCATCGGACAGGTGAACCGCCCGCGTGAGCGGGTCCGGAGGCGGGCGGCGTGAGAGACGATCTGGTCGAACGCGGGGTACATGAAGCCCGAGAACTGGATCTCGGGGACGGGTTTGAGGCCGTAGGCGGCCATCCCGATGGCGGTGCCGACGATGCCCGACTCGGCCAGGGGTGTGTCGATGACGCGCTCGCCGCCGAACTCGTCGAACAGCCCTTCGGTCGCGCGGAAGACCCCGCCGTTCTTCCCGACGTCCTCCCCGAGGACGATGACGTCCTCGTCTCTGTTCATCTCGGTGTGGAGACCGTCCCGTACTGCCTGGACCAGGGTGAGGTTCTGTGTCTGTTGGGTACTCATGATATCACCTGTGGAGGAACGCGTCGTCGCCGAACTCCTCGCGGAGCGCGGCGAACGACTCGTACTGCGACTCGAGGTCGGGTGTCCGTTCGGCGAACACGGACTCGAACATCTCCTCCGGTTCGGGTCGCGGGGTCGACTCCGCCGTCTCGATGGCGTCGGCGACCGTCTGTTGGACCTCGCGTTCGACGTCCTGCACTCGTTCGTCGTCGAGTCGTCCGGTGTCGCGGAGGAACGTCTCCAGCCGCGGAATGGGGTCTTTTCGCTTCCACTGTTCGACCTCGTCGCTGTCGCGGTACACCGTCGGGTCGTCGGCCGTCGTGTGCGCGCCGAAGCGGTACTGGACCGCCTCGATGAGCGTCGGCCGCAGTTCGTCGGGGTCGTCGGCCTTCGCCTTCTCGACGGCCGCACGCGTCACCTGATACACCGCGAGCGGGTCCATCCCGTCGACCTGGACGCCCTGGAAGCCGTAGGCGTCGGCCTTCTGTGCGATGGTCTCGGACTTCGTCTGTCGCTCTCTGGGCACGGAGATGGCCCACTGGTTGTTGTTGCAGAAGAACACCGTCGGGGTGTCGAACACCCCGGCGAAGTTCATCGCCTCGTGGGTGTCGCCCTCGCTCGTCCCGCCGTCGCCGAAGTAGACGATGAACCCCTTTCGTTCCCCCTTCAGCTTCGAAGCCCACGACGCGCCGACGGCGTGAAGCGTCTGCGTCGCGATGGGGACCGCGGCGGGGAAGGTGTTGACGTCCGGCGGCGACACGTTCCCCTGTTCCGCCCCCATCCAGTAGAGGAGGATACGGTCGAGCGGGAAGCCCCGGACGTGGAGCGCGCCGTGCTCGCGGTACGAGGGGAACAGCCAGTCCTCCTCGTCGAGGGCGTGGGCGCTGGCCACCTGCGCGCCCTCCTGGCCCGACAGGGGTGGGTACGTCCCCATCCGCCCCTGCCGCTGGAGGCTCACTGCGCGGGTGTCGAAGTGCCGGGCGAGTTTCATCTCCCGGTAGATCGACAGCAGCGTCTCGTCGTCGACGTCGGGCACCTCGCCGACGACGCTGCCGTCCTCGTCGAGGACCTGGACTCGATCCCGCGGGTCGCGCTGTAGCACGCTCACGGTCGGACCCTCCAGTACATGCGAGATGGGTCACCTCCCTGCCGTATAGTGTTTTCGTAGAACTAGCGTGGACATTCGGTATCCGCGCCGCTCGCCGCCTGTCCCGGCCGTTTCGGCCTCGTCTCAGTCCGCGGCGCGTGCGGCCTGCCGCGCCTCCTCGACCGACCGGCCCTCGCGGACGAGCGCGTCGACGAACAGCTCTCCCGCCTTGTACGACGAGCGGACCATCGGTCCCGACGCGCAGTACAGAAAGCCCAGTTCGTCCTCGGCGACCCGCTGCCACGTGTCGAACGCGTCGGGGTGGACGTAGTCGTACACGTCGAGGTGCGACCGTGAGGGCTGGAGATACTGCCCGAGGGTGACCACGTCGACGTCGGCCTCTCGGAGGTCCGAGAGCGTCTGGTACACCTCGTGGGCGTACTCGCCCAGGCCGAGCATGATGGAGGTCTTCGTGTAGATGTCCGACTCCCGCTGGACCTGCTCGAGGACCGAGAGCGACTGCTCGTAGCCGGCGCGGCGGTCACGGACGGGCCACTGGAGCCGCTCGACCGTCTCGATGTTGTGCGCGATGACGTCGGGGCCGGCGTCGATGATCTTCCGTACCAACTCGGGTTCGCCCTGGAAGTCGGGGATGAGCACCTCGACGAGGATGGAGGCGTCGCGCGCTTTGATGGCGCGGATGGTCTCCGCGAAGTGCTCTGCGCCCTGGTCGGGGAGGTCGTCGCGGTCGACGGACGTGAGGACGACGTAGTCGAGGCCGATTTCGGCGACGGCTTCGGCGACGTTGTCGGGTTCGTCGGGGTCGAGCGCCTCCATCCCACCCGTCTGGACGTCGCAGAAGTTACACCCGCGCGAGCAGCGGTCGCCCATCAGCATGAACGTCGCCGTCCCCGGGCCGTCGCGACCGGACCAGCACTCCCCGAGGTTCGGGCAGTTGGCCTCCTCACAGACGGTGTGGAGGTTTCGGTCTCTGAGCTCTCGTTTGATCTCGGTGAAGCGCTGGCCAGACGGCGGCCGCATCTTCAGCCAGTCGGGCTTTCGGCGGTGCCGGCGACTCCCGCTCATACCTCACCGTAGAGGGGAGTGGTGAAAAACGTGCGGACGCCTCACTGCCCCGACTACCGTGCGTCGACGGGACAGGTGTTGACGCCGAGCAGCACGTGCAGCGGACACCGCTGGGTCGCCCCGGTCACGGTCAACACCGCGCCGACGACGACGGAGACGGCACTCCCGAGCGTCCCCAGCGGGACCGCCCCCAGGAACGCAGCGATGCCTACGAGGAGCAAGAGCGGTCCGACGACGAGCCGAGCCTTCCGGTCGATTCCTCCGACGTTCTTGTTCATTGGTCTTCGTCTACTCGTTCACGCCCCACGATATTGTATTCTGTGGACAACCCCACCCGGTGAGAACCGTCCGTCGTCCGGTTCACGTCCACCCTGCCACCGGAAGTTTTTGGTCGGGTGAGCGCCCCGGTCTGAGCATGAGTGGCTTCGGGAACTGGGAACCGGGAGGAGCCGACGGGTGAAGGTCGCAGAGGCGCTACCGGACTTCGCCGACGCCTTCGGCTTCGAGGAGTTCAACCGGATGCAACGCGAGGCGCTTCCGGCCATCATGGAGCGGGACGAGAACGTCGTCGCTGCCGCGCCGACGGCCTCGGGCAAGACGGCCCTCGCGGAACTGGCTATCTGCAAGACGCTCCGCGACGGCGGCACGGCGCTCTTCGTCGCGCCCCTGCGCGCGCTGACGAACGAGAAGGAGGCCGAGTGGGAGCGGTTCGAGGACCTCGGCTACTCCGTCTACGTGGTGACGGGCGAGCGCGACCTCAACCCCCGGCGCGCGGAGCGGGCGGACATCCTCGTGATGACGCCCGAGAAGACCGACTCGGCCACGAGAAAGCACGAATCACCCCGGTATCAGTTCATCACCGACGTGGGCTGCGTCGTCATCGACGAGGTCCACCTCCTCGACTCGGATTCGAGAGGCGGCGTCCTCGAGGTGACGGTCGCTCGACTGCGGCGGCTCTGTGACCCGCGCGTGGTCGCGCTGTCGGCGACGATGCGGAACGTCGCCGACGTGGCCGAGTGGCTCGACGCGGTGCCCGAGACCACGTTCGAGTTCGACGACGACTACCGACCGGTGAAACTCCACGCCGGCGTGAAGACGTACAGCCACGGCGAGAACAGCTTCGCCGACAAGTACCGTCGACTGTACCGGGCGTTCGACCTCGCCGAACCGCACATCCGCGACGCTGGTCAGGCGCTCGTGTTCGTCTCCTCGCGGCAGGACACCGTCCAGGCCGCGGCGAAGGCGCGCGACGAGTTCGCCGAGCGGGACGTGCCGATGGGTGCCCGCGGCGACTACGACTTCCACAACGAGGCGAAGGAACTGACGAACGACTCGCTTCGAAAGTCGGTCGTCGACGGCGTCGGCTTTCACCACGCAGGACTCGGAAAAGCGGACCGAGACCGGGTCGAACAGTGGTTCCGTGAGGGGAAGGTCCAACTGCTCTTCTCGACGTCGACGCTGGCGTGGGGCGTCAACCTCCCCGCCCGCTGTGTCGTCATCCGTGACACCAAGTACCACGACCCCCTCGAGGGCGACGTCGACATCTCGCCGCTCGACGTGATGCAGATGCTCGGGCGTGCGGGGCGACCCGGCTACGACGACGTCGGCTACGGCTGGGTGGTCTGTGACCACTCGGACGCCGACCGCTACCGGCGACTGATTCGTGAGGGAAAGGACATCGAGTCACATCTCGCCGAGGAACTGGACTCGCACCTCAACGCCGAGATCGCCATGGGGACTATCGACGACCTCGACGACGTGCTCTCGTGGCTCGAAACCACGTTCTACTACGTCCGCGCGCAGTCCAGACCGGCCGAGTACGGCTTCGACGGCCTCCGCGAGCGCGTCCGTGAGACGCTCGAATCGCTCGTCGCGCGCGGCTTCGTCGAGATGAGTGAACTGCGAGTCGAACCGACCTCGCTCGGGCGTCTGGCCTCGAAGTACTACCTCGACCTCGCCACCGCCCAGCGCTTTTACGAACTCTCTCAGCGCGACTACATCGACGCCGACGCGGTGCTCGACTGCGTCTCGGCCGCCTCGGAGTTCGACTCGGTCTCCTGCCGAGCGGCCGAGACGGACGCGGTCGACTCGGTACTCACCGGCGTCGATACGAGCCTCGACGGTGGCAATCGGAAGGTGCTCGCCATCTGTCGGGCGTCGATGACCGGGTCGACGCCCGCGGACCTGCGGAGCGACGCCTGGGTCATCCGGCAGAACGCGCTCCGGTTGTTGGCTGCGCTCAGGGAGTTCCTCGACACGTTCTCCGGCCCGCGCGCGGCCAACCTCGCCCGCCGCATCGAGGCCCGCGTCGACCACGGCGTCTCCCGGGACGCCGTCGGCCTCACTGCTGTGGACGGCATCGGGTCGCGTCGCGCGAGCCGGCTCGCCACGGCGGGGCTGCGAACCCCGGCCGACCTCGTCGCGGCCGGCGTCACCGAACTGACCCGTGCGGACCTCTCGGAGGGGGTCGCCGAACGCGTCGTGACGTCGGCGGAGGCGCTCCCGGCCATCGACATCGACTGGGGAGCGTTCCCCGAAACGGTCTCCCGAGGGGCGAGCACGGTCCAGCAGGTCGGCGTGACGAACACCGGGGGGAGCGCACGAACTGGAGTCCGCGTCACGGTCAACGACGTGGAGATGACGACGAAGACGACGTACCTCTCGGACTCGACGCGCGTTCCCGTCGGGGTGTTCGGCGCGACCGACGACGAACTCACCTTCCGTGTCGAGGTTTCGTTCCCCGACCTCCCGCTGCTCCCGGTCCACGAAGAACGGGTCGTCAGCGTCGTCGACTGACGCTCATTCGGGGATGCCGACGAGCCGCGACAGGGCGGCGCGCAACTCCGCCGGCCCTTCGACAACCTCGTCGGCCGCGGAGTGGTCGACGCCCTCGTTCTCGGCTGTCCGATACCCGATACAGTACGTACCTGCACGCGAGGCGGCGAGTACGCCGTTGTACGAGTCCTCGACGACGACGCAGTCTTCGGGCTGGAGTGCGAGTTCCCGCGCCGCGTGTTCGTAGATGTGCGGTTCGGGCTTGCCGGGGTCGTCGATGTCGTCGGCGCTGAGGACCAGGTCGAGCGGGTCGAGCCCGAACCGTTCGCGTACGACGGCGATCCACGACTGCGGGGCGGAGGAGACGATGGCGAGTTTCCCCCGTTCGCGGATGTCGTCGAACAACGCCACGGCACCGTCCATCAGTTCGACACCGTCGCGGTAGACGACCTCCATGGCGTGCTCGTCGTAGCGGGCCACGAACTCGTCTTTCGAGACCGTGGTCCCGTACTCCCGCGAGAGGTAGTCGTGTATCTCGCGGTAGTTGCGCCCCGTAATCTCGTCGCGGTCGGGCGTGCCCTCCGTCGCCTCGGTGAAGACCCACTCGTCTTCGAACGCGTGCCAGAAGCGCTCGGAGTCGACCAGTACCCCGTCCATGTCGAAGAGTACAGCGTCCACACTCCGTGTCGAGCGTCCCCGGTCAAAGGTCTGCTGACCGGGCGCCGGATGTGCCCGGAACTCACATTCTCTCCCGGCAGAATTTCTCCCGGCGCTGAATAAATTACGCACATATCGGGACTGATTTAAATTGGCGGGTGCGTTGGTGTCGGTACGGCTGACCACAGGCGTCACAGACGCCTCGAGCTCCCCCTTGAACTATGAACAGTCACGTCCTCGCCACCATCGTACTCGTGGTCGCTCTCCTGTGTGCCCCTGCCGCGCCCGTCTTCGCCGGCACGGCCACCGCGACGACCGACACACAGCTAGACTCGGTTCAAATCGGCGGTGCCGACACGTTCGAACAGCAAGACGACGGGACGACGGACGACTCGACGGACGATTCGACGGATTCGACAGACGACTCAACGGACGATTCGACGGACGATTCGACGGACTCGACGGACGACTCAACGGATTCGACGGACTCGACGGACTCGACAGACGATTCGACCGATTCAACGGACGATTCGACCGATTCGACCGACGACACGACGGATTCGACGGACGACACGACAGACGACACGACGGATTCGACGGACTCGACGGACGACTCAACGGATTCGACGGACGACACGACAGACGACACGACGGACTCGACGGACGACTCAACGGATTCGACCGACGACACGACGGACTCGACGGACGACTCAACGGATTCGACCGACGACACGACGGATTCGACAGACGACACGACGGATTCGACAGACGACACGACGGACGACTCAACGGATTCGACAGACGACACGACAGACGACACGACCGACTCGACTGAGACGGACTCCACGGAGACGGACTCGACAGAGACAGATTCGACAGAGACGGACTCGACAGAGACGGACTCGACAGAGACAGATTCGACTGAGACAGACTCCACGGAGACGGATTCGACAGAGACAGACTCCACGGAGACGGATTCGACAGAGACGGACTCGACAGAGACAGATTCGACAGAGACGGACTCGACAGAGACAGATTCGACTGAGACAGACTCCACGGAGACGGATTCGACTGAGACAGACTCCACGGAGACGGATTCGACAGAGACGGACTCCACGGAGACGGATTCGACCGAGACGGATTCGACCGAGACAGACTCCACGGAGACAGATTCGACCGAGACAGATTCGACCGAGACAGATTCGACAGAGACAGATTCGACAGAGGCGGACTCGACAGAGACAGATTCGACAGAGGCGGACTCGACAGAGACAGATTCGACAGAGGCGGACTCGACAGAGACGGACGACGGGACGACCGACACTGACTCCGACACGTCGACAGCGTCCTCGACAGACACGTCGGTGCCGACAGCGACACCCGACGATGACGACAGCAGCAGTGGCGGCGGTGGCGGTGGAGGGGGTCTGTTCGACCTCTTCAGTAGTGACGATGACGACGATGACGACGACGACCGTGACGACAGGAATCAGCAGACCGAGTCGCCGACGGCGACCGGAACCAGTACCGCTACCGGGACTGCGACGCCGGTGACGACGCCACCGAACAACTCCAGTGCCGTCCTGTCGACGGCGACGAACACGTCGGACGCGACCCGTCTGACGGGTAACGATACGGTCGTGACCGACGTCTCGTTCGAGCCCTCGCGCATCTCGACGAACGTCCAGGCCACCGTCGTCGTCACCGTCCAGAACCCGCAGCAGACGGCGGACACGCATCTGGTCGAACTCGAGATGTTCGGCCAGGTGATCAACGCCCGCGAAGTCACCGTCCCCGCCCGCGGGGAGGCGGCGGTGCAGTTCAACCACAACATCGTCGAGCCGGGCACGTACACCGCGCGCGTCGACGACGAGACCGCGACGGTCACCGTCGTCGAATCCGCCGACGCGACGAGCGCCGCGACCGGGACGCCGACGACGTCGACCCAGTTCCCCGGGTTCGGCCCGCTCGTCGCGCTCGCTGCCCTTCTGCTCGCCGCGCTCTTCCTCGCCCGGCGCGACTGACTCCTCTTCTCGCGCGACCCTTCGTCCGAGGGTTCAAATCGGATTCCGAGGCCACCTCGACACATGGACTCAGTCCGTGTGTTCGCCGGCGACTGTACCACGACCTTCGAGGGGACGCGCGAGCGGACCACCCGCGGTCGCGTCGTCGTCCTCGTCAAGCCCGACCGGACCGTCCTCGTCCACGACGCCGACGGCTACCAGCCAGTGGCGTGGCTCACCCGTCCCGACTCGCTCTCGGTCGAGGAGGACGGCTCCGGGTTCGGACTCACCGCCCGGGCGGGTGAACAGACCCTGCGCGTCGTCTCTCACGACCTGGGTGGGAGGGCGACTCACCCCGTCTCGGCCGCCGGCGTGCCGGTCGGTCACCATCCGGAGACCGGCGAACCGCTCGTCCGCACCGGCGGTCGCCTCGTCGGCCTTGACTCGGGTGTCGAGTACCCTCTCGTCGCCGGCGCGCAGGTCCTCGACGAGCGCTGTGACGACTGCGGGCTCCCGCTGATGCGGGTCGAACGCGGGGCCGTCTTCGAGGTGTGTGTCGACCGCTCCTGTGAGCCACTCGACGACGCCGTCCGCGAGCGGTTCGACGGTGCGTGGTCGTGTCCCGACTGTGGGTCGCCCCTCCGCGTCCTCCGACGGTCGGGGCTCATCGCCGGCTGTGACGCCTACCCGGCGTGCGAGACCGCCTTCTCGATACCGATGGGCGTCGTGGTCGACACCTGCGGCTGCGGCCTCCCGGTCTTCGAGACCGCGACCGGGCGGCGGTGTCTCGACGGCACCTGCGACGTGTACTCCACGCCCGACGGCGACTGACCGGTCGCAACCGGTGGGGCTTTCACGCCGCCGACCCGCAAGCGCGGTATGCACGCGACGCTCGACGCCGACGGGCGGACGGTTCGGCTCGACGGTAACGCCCGTCAGCGCTTCTACGACTCGCGGGGGTACGGCCGGCCGACCGGCGGCAACGGGCTCGAACTGGCCCCCGTCGAGGCCGCACACCTGCTCCAGCGTGGAGACCTCGACAGCGTCGACTTCGAAGGCAGACCACTCGACTTCCGGGCCTTCCTCGCGACCACGGGCGTCGTCCTGGAGTTCGTCGTCTACAAGGACCTCCGCGACCGCGGCTTCTACCTCTCTCCGGCCGGCCGCGCCGACGAGACCGAGCGCGCGAGTGACGTCGATTTCGTCGTCTACCCCCGCGGGAGCGGGCCGTGGGACGACGAGGTCGCCCATCGCGTCCGCGTCGTCGGCGAACGTGAGTCGCTCTCTCCCCGCGCGCTCGGTGACGTGGTCCTCGCCGTCGTCGACGAGGACGGCGACCTCACGTACTTCGAGACCACCCACGACGCACCCGGTGGCACGCTCGACACCGACCCTCCCCGGGAGCTCGAGGGAACGCTCCTCGCCGATCGCGTCCTCGTGTGGGAGCCGCCAGAGACCCTGTACGAGGGACACTTCTACGGGCAACGGCTCTACGGACGGAACGCCGACGCCGGCCCGCTTCAACTCTCTCTGCTGGAGGCCGCCTCGCTGGTTCGACAGGACGCGCTGGCGGTGACCGACGCCTCCGGCGAGCCGATGGCCGACGACAGCGCCGTCGTCGCGCGCGGTCGCGAGGTCGAAGGCGACCGGTTCGACCGCCGACTTCGGACGTACACGGCTCTCCGCGACGAGGGCGGTGTCCCGAAGTCCGGATTCAAGTTCGGCGCCGACTTCCGGGTGTACGAGACCTTCTCCACGGTTTCGGACCTCTCGCACTCCGACTCGCTCGTCCGCGTCCTCGACCCGGACCACACCGTCCTCCCGCGAGAGCTCTCGCTCGACGTACGACTCGCTGGTGGGGTTCGCAAACGAATGGTTTTTGCGCTGACCGACGCCAACGGTGGAGTAGACTGGCTCTCCGTAGCCCGGTTGACCCCATGACCGACGACACACCCACGGACACAGACGCGGACGCGGACGCCCCCGGAGTCGCCCCCGAGCATCGAGCCCGTACGCGTGCGGACGGCGGCACGGCCGCCGGCGCGGACGACGTGACGCTGGACCCGTGGGGCTCGTCGACCATCGCCGACTACCGGAAACTGTTCGAGGAGTTCGGCATCGAGGAGTTCGACGAACTCATCGAATCGGTCCCGAACCCCCACTACCTGATGCGTCGCGGCGTCATCTTCGGCCATCGCGACTACGGCCCGGTGGCCGAGGCCCTCCGGAACGACGAACCCGCAGCCGTCCTCTCGGGGTTCATGCCGACCGGCGACCCCCACATCGGGCACAAACTGGTGTTCGACGAGATCATCTGGCACCAACAGCAGGGTGCCGACGCCTACGGCCTCATCGCGGACCTCGAAGCGCACGCCGCGCGCGGCCTCACCTGGGCGGAAATCGACGAGCACGCCCGCGACTACCTGCTCTCGCTCTTGGCGCTCGGGTTCGACCCCGAGGAGGGCACGCTCTACCGCCAGTCCGGGAACCGCGAGGTACAGGACCTCGCCTTCGAACTCGGCTCGAAGGCCCGGTTCGCGGAGTTCGAGGGCATCTACGGCTTCGACAGCGAGACTTCGGTCTCCCACATGCAGAGCGTCGTGACGCAGATGGCGGACATCCTCTACCCGCAGATGGACGAGCCGAAGCCCACCGTGATTCCGGTCGGTCCGGACCAGGACCCCCACGTCCGTCTCGCCCGTGACCTCGCCGCCCGGATGCGCTTTTTCAAGGTGACCGAGGCGTACTTCAGCCAGGAACTCGACGACGACGAGCGGGCTCTCGTCGCTGAAGCCCACGAGCACCTCGTCGCCCGCGCAGGGGCGGAACAGGACGTCCGCTGCATCCACGGCGCGCAGTATCTCGTCGACCCGGACGCCGTCACGCTCGACGCCGACCGCCCCACCGTCGACGTCCCCGAACTCGACGACTCCGTCAGAGCCTCCGCGGTCAAGAAGCTCCAGAACGCCGGCATGGAACCCCTTCGTCCACGCGTGCGCTTTCTCGACCGTAACGCCTCCGACGACGCGTTCGAGGACCTCGTCGAGCGCATCGAGGGCGAGAAGCGGCGGTACGACGAGCACGTCGACGCGTTCGAGCTCTCGCCCGAAGACGCCGAGGAACTCGCTCGCGAGGTCGAAGTCGACAACGGCGGCTACGGCTTCCAGATGCCCTCCTCTATCTACCACCGGTTCATGACCGGGCTCACGGGCGGGAAGATGTCCTCGTCCATCCCGGCGAGCCACATCTCGCTCCTCGACGACCCCGAAGACGGCTACGCGAAGGTCAAGTCGGCGACCACTGGCGGCCGAGACACCGCGGAAAAGCAGCGCGAACTCGGCGGCGAGGCCGACAAGTGCCCGGTGTACGAACTGTACGCGTACCTCCTCTCGGGCGACGACGACGACTTCGCCAAACGCGTGTACGACGAGTGCGTCGGCGGCGAACGTCTCTGTGGCGACTGCAAAGAGCAAGCGGCGGTCCTGATGAAGGAGTTCCTCGAAGAGCACCAGGAGAAACGCGCGGAGGTCGAAGCGGCCCTCGACGACCTCGATATCGACCTCGAATCGCCGCGGCGGCGGGTTGCGGGCGAGGCCGACGACTGATCCGGTCCCACCGTCTCGCCCCGCTGCTCACTCCCCGACGACGGTCCCGACGCCCCGCTCCTCTGCGCGTTCGAGCACGTGTTCCGCCGCGGCCGCGTCGAGCACTGCGCTCCCCACGCTGTCGACGACGAGCAGCTCCGCGTCGTCTTCTCGTCCCGCCCGCCCCTCGAACACCGCCGAGAGCGGGTGCAGTTCCTCGACCGTGAGTCGTCCCGCGATGTCGCCGGTCTCGGCCACCTCCTCGGGCACGTCGGCGAAGACGCGCGCCGCCCGCTCGACCGTCGTCGCGTCGAGTTCGCACATCTCGGACGTGTACGCACCGACGGCGACGACGAGCGCTCCCGGCGCGAGGGCACTCTCGGGGAAGACGGGTTCCGTCGCCGTCGTGGCCGTGACGACGACCGACGCATCCGCGACCGCCTCGGCCGGCGTGGTGACCGCCTCGGCGTCGAGGCCCTCCCCACGGAGGTCGGCGGCGCACGCCGCTCGGGAGGCGGGCGTCGGCGAGTAGACCCGGACCCGCTTCACCTCGGTCGCGGCCGCGATGGCGCGCGTCTGCCAGCGCGCCTGCGCCCCGGCTCCGATGACGGCGAGGTCGACCGGGCCGTCGACGGCGAGTTCCCGCGCGGCGAGCCCGCCGATACAGCCCGTCCGGGCGTTCGTGAGTCGACTCCCGTCCATCGTCGCGCGCGTCGCTCCCGTGGCCGCGTCCGTGACGTGTACCTGCGCGCGG
Source organism: Salinigranum halophilum (assembly GCF_007004735.1). Classification (NCBI taxonomy): domain Archaea; kingdom Methanobacteriati; phylum Methanobacteriota; class Halobacteria; order Halobacteriales; family Haloferacaceae; genus Salinigranum; species Salinigranum halophilum. Next base: position 12,520 of record NZ_SSNL01000007.1, on the reverse strand, counting down.
ACCGTCGGGAGCCCTCGTTCGGGGTTCGACGGATGGACCGTCGCCACCTTGGTCGCGAACGTCGACGCCCCGTGGATGGCGGCGGGCATCACGAGACCCGTGCCTGCGGTCTCACCCTCGCTGATGGGGAAATGTGGCCGCGGCGGGCGTTCGACCTCGCCACGGCCCTGCTTCACGAACGCCTCTTCGACGACCGGGAGGAGGTCGGTAAGCGAGAGGACCGCGTTCACGTCGCTGTCGGTGAGGACGCGCATACGTGGTCGCTCTCACGGGCGGGTGGTGAACGTTTCTCCGTTCGCCCCCCACTGTGGGCAATCTTCATACCTCCGGCCCCTCGATAGAATCCGTGCGCGTCGTCGTCTGCGGCGGTGGCATCGTCGGCCTCGCCGCCGCCTACTCGCTGGCTCGCCGCGGCGCGGAAGTGACCGTCTGTGAGGCCGGGGCACTCGGCAGCGGCAACACCGACCGCTCTGCCGGCGGCATCCGCGCGCAGTTCTCGACGCCCGTGAACGTCGACCTCTCGCTCGCCTCGATGGCGGTCTGGGACTCCTTCGAGGAACGGTTCGGTGTCGACATCGCCTACCGTCGCTCGGGATATCTCTTCCTCGCTCGCACCGCAGAGACCGCCGCGCAGTTTCGCGACCAGGTGCGGATGCAGAACGACCGGGGCGTCCCGAGCGAGTTCCTCTCGCCCGCCGCAGCGCGGGAACACTGCCCCGAACTCCGGGCCGAGGCGTTCGTCGGTGCGACGTACTCGCCCACGGACGGCTTCGCCGACCCCCACCTCGCACTGCAGGGCTTCTCGCAGGCCGCGCGGGAGGCCGGCGCGGACATCCGGACGAAGACGCCCATCACGGCCGTCGATGTCACCGAGACCGGTGACGCGGTGACGGCGGACGTGCGGGTCGAGGCCGGGGGCGAGACGCTCGACGCCGACGTGTTCGTCAACGCGGCGGGCGCGTGGGCCCGGCGGATCGGCGGCCTGTACGGCGTCGACCTACCAATCGCCCCACGTCGGCGGCAGGTCGCCGTCGTGGCACCGGAGACGCCGGTTCCCGAGTCCGTCCCGCTCACCATCGACCTCGAGACGGGGTCGTACTTCCGCCCCGAGCGGGAGGGACAGGCGCTCGTCGGCGGGCACTTTTCGGACGAGGACCCGGACGTCGACCCCGACGACTACGACACGGGCATGGACCTCGACTGGGCGGTCGACGCCGTCGAACACGCCGGGCGCGTGGCTCGCTACTTCGGGCCGGACTCCGGAATCGTCCGGGGGTGGGCCGGTCTGTACGCCGTCACGCCCGACCACCACCCCGTCATCGAGCTATCGAAGCCCGGTGTCGTGACGGCCGGGGGGTTCTCGGGCCACGGGTTCCAGCACTCGCCCGCGACGGGCAGACTCGTCGCCGAACTCTGTCTCGACGGCGAGGCGTCGCTCCTCGACGTCTCTTCGCTCTCCCGTGAGCGGTTCGCCCGCGGTACCGACGTGGACGAACGGAACGTCGCCTGACCTCTCCGCGTCGGCTTCTCGGCTTCCGGGAACGACCAGCCGACGCTATACTGTCGCTGCTTCAACACTCCGTCGAGGGAAGAACGATGACACTGAAAGACGTCGCCATCAGAGGCGTCGAGACGGCAGGACCGGACGCCAGCGTGGCCGTGTTGGTGAACACGATGGACGAGAAGGGCGTCGGGAGCGTCGTCATCACCGAGGCGAACCGCGTCGTGGGAATCGTCACCGACCGCGACATCGCGCTGACGATGGCTCGTGAGTCCGACCCGACGGCGCTCACCGCCGCGGACGTGATGACGGCCGAACCCCTGACGATGCCCTCCAGCGCCGGCCTGCTCGAACTCACCGAACGGATGGACGTCGAGGGCGTCCGCCGGGTCCCCATCGTCGACGACAACGGCATCATCGTCGGCATCGTCACGCTCGACGACCTCGTCCGCCTCCTGTCGGTGGAACTGGACCACCTCGCCGCGATCATCGAGGCCGAATCACCCTGAAACGCGTGGGAGTCGAGTCCGCACCGCCCGTGCTCTCGCGCCCACTCACAACGTTTTTGTCCGCGCGACGTTCTCCCACTGACATGGTGTCCGAACCCCACGTGCGGCGGACCGCTCCCCAGCCACCGGAAGCGGGGTTCGGCTTCTTCTTCGCGGGCTGACCGCCGGCGGACCTCGCTCGCATCCGAGGGGATGCGACGGGCGAAACCGGCGTGCTCGACCGGACCGCACGCACGCGCTGGTCACGACCCGCAACGGCTAACTGACGACCGGACGCTCCACCACACACCGACCGACACTCGCGACACATGACACGCACACTCCCGGAAGCCCAGCACGCGGTCCTCACGACCGCGTCGGCAGACGACGCACAGACCATCGACGACCTCGCCGACGCGACGGCGCTGAAGCCCGAGACCGTCACCGGCGCGGCCTTCGAACTCGAAGCGGCGGGGCTCGTCGCCGTCGACGAAGCAGTCGTCGTCGACTACACGCTCACGGACGAGGGCGAACGGTACGTCGACGAGGGCCTCCCCGAGGTCCGCCTCTACCGCGCCGCCGTCGACGCGGGTGCCCATGACGAGCCCGTCTCGATGGGGCAGGTCATCGGCGCTTCGGGGCTCGACGGGGGCGCGGTCGACGTCGCGCTCGCCAACCTCGCCCGCAAGGGGTACGGTACCATCGAGAGCGGGCAGCTCTCGGCCGACGACGCGGACCCCGACGCCGACGCCGAGGCGGCCGCGCTCGCGGCTCTCCACGACGACGGCGATGTCGACGGCGTCGACGCCGACGTGCTCGACCAGCTTGAGTCCCGCAACCTCGTCGAGCGACACGAGCGCACCGTCCGTTCCGTGACCCTGACCGACGCCGGTGTCGACGCCGTCATGCTGGAGGGCGTCGAGGTCGCGGAGACGGTCGACCGACTCACGCCCGAGATGCTGACCTCCGGCGAGTGGCGCGACGTGGAGTTCACCGCCTACAACGTCGAGGCCGACGCGCCCGAACACCGAGGCGGGAAGACCCACATCCTCAGGCAGACCGCCGAACGCGTCAAGGACGTCCTGGTGGGGATGGGCTTCGAGGAGATGGACGGCCCGCACGCCGACGCGGAGTTCTGGATCAACGACTGCCTGTTCATGCCTCAGGACCACCCCGCCCGCACCCACTGGGACCAGTTCGCCCTCGACGTGCCGCCGATGCGAGAGCTCCCCGAGGACCTGGTCGCCCGGGTCGAAGACGCCCACCGCAACGGCGAGGGCGAGGACGGCGACGGCTATCACTCCCCGTGGACCGAGGACGTGGCGCGGGAGGTCGACCTCCGCGGGCACACCACGTCGCTGTCGATGCGGTATCTCTCGGGACACGAGGTCGGGGAACTGGAGCCGCCACAACGATATTTCTCCGTCGAGAAAGTATACAGAAACGATACGCTGGACCCGACACACCTCCTCGAGTTCTTCCAGATCGAAGGGTGGGTGATGGCCGAGGACCTCTCCGTGCGGGACCTGATGGGCACGTTCACCGAGTTCTACAGCCAGTTCGGCATCACCGACATCCAGTTCAAACCGCACTACAACCCCTACACGGAGCCGTCGTTCGAGCTGTTCGGCCGACACCCCGAGACGGACGAACTCATCGAAATCGGCAACTCGGGAATGTTCCGCGACGAGGTGCTTCGGCCACTCGGTGTCGAGTGCGACGTGATGGCCTGGGGGCTCGCGCTGGAACGCCTGTTGATGCTCATGTACGGCTTCGACGACATCCGCGACGTGCACGGGACGCTGTGTGACCTCGACCTGCTGCGAGAGACGGAGGTGCTTCACTGATGCCCGTCGTCGACGTCTCCCTCGAGGAACTGCAGCGGCTCACCGGCGAGGAGAAGAGCGAAGAGGCGTTCAAAGACGACCTGTTCGCACTCGGCCTGGAGTACGAGGGCGAGACCGAAGACGGGAAGATGCAACTGGAGTTCGGTCCCGACCGACTCGACCGGCTCTCGGTCGAGGGTGTCGCACGGTCGCTGCGGTACCAGTACGGAAGCGACAGAGGCGTCGCGATTCCGAAGACGAACGACGCCGACTGGACCATCGAGGTGGACTCGTCCGTCCCCGAGGAACGTCCCTACGTCACGGGTGCCGTCGTCAGAGGGGTCGACCTCGACGAGGCCGGCCTCGACTCGCTCATCCAACTCCAGGAGAAACTCCACGCGACGATGGGTCGCAAGCGCGCCAAAGGCGCGATCGGTATCCACGACCTCGCGATGCTGAAGGGTGAAGTCCTCACCGACGAGGGCGGGGACAACACCATCACGTACAGGGGAGTCGCGCCGGACGGCGACCGCTTCGTCGCGCTCGACTCGAACGACGAACTCACGCCGCAGGAAGTCCTCGAACAGCACCCGACGGGGAAGACGTACGCCGACCTCGTGAGTGAGTACAACCGCTACCCGGCCATCTACGACGAACTCGGCCTCTTCTCGTTCCCGCCGGTCATCAACGGCCGTCGGACCGAGGTCGACACCGACTCGCGTGACCTGCTCGTCGAACTCACGGGGACCGACCAGTGGACCATCGACCGGATGTGTACCATCATCTGCTACGCGCTCTCCGCACGCGGGGCGACCATCGAACAGGTCGAAGTCGCGTACGCGGACGAGGCCCGGGCACCCGACGACGGTGCCCACCTCGTCCGTCCGGACTTCTCGGTCGACGAGAAGACGGTCTCACACGACCGCATCGAATCGGTCCTCGGGGTCGACCTCGACAGCGAGGAGGTCGTCGACCTCTTCGAGCGCTCGGGGCTCGACGCGACGTACACCCTCGGCGACGAGGTGGCGTACGACGTGGAGGTTCCGCCCTACCGGGTCGACGTCCTCCACCCGCTCGACCTCATCGACGACGTGGGCCGCGCGTACGGCTTCAACGAACTGGAGCCGACGTACCCCGACGTCTCGACCGTCGGCGGACGCCACGACCGCTCCCGCCTCGAGAACGCCGCCCGCGCGTCGCTCGTGGGACTCGGCTTCGAGGACCTGCTGAACTTCCACATGATCTCTGAGGGAGAGAACTACGACCGGATGCGCCTCACCGAGGGCGACGACGCCCTCGGCGGACAGGAGGCGGTGAGCATCACCGAACCGTACAGCGAGGACTACACCATGCTTCGGACGTGGGCGCTCCCCTCGCTGATGATGGTGCTCGAGAACAACACCCACCGGTCGTACCCGCAGGACCTCGCCGAAATCGGCCTCGTCGCCCACGTCGACGCCGCCGAGTCGACGCACGTCCGCGAGTCCAGACACGTCGCCGGTGTCCTGGCCCGGTACGACGCGACCTACGAGGACGCGAAGGCCCGTCTCGCTGCGCTCTGCCGCGACTTCGACGCTGACCTCGAAACCCCGGCGACCGAGCATCCGTCGTTCATCCCCGGTCGCGCTGCCGACGTCGTCATCGACGGCGAGTCGGTGGGTGTCGTCGGCGAGTTCCACCCCGAAGTGCTGGTCGAACACGACCTCGAACTTCCCGTCGCCGGGTTCGAGTTCGCGCTGGACGCGCTGCAGTAGCTCTCTCTTCGGCCACTTTTTGCTCCAGCTTTTTGCGTCGAGCGTGCGCGAGCGACAGCGGGCGCCACGAGACCGAAAAAGCTGAGGGTTCGAGTTCGCGCTGCAGTAGGCCGCGCTGTCGGTCTCTTGCTCTCCCCTCCCCAGGTAAGCGTCTCGAGGTGTCGTGTTCACCTCGTTCTCCGGGGCGACCTCATCGGCGTGAAACGAAGCGTCTACGTCGCGGGCTCGACCAGGTCGACTATGGACCGCCAGACGGTACGGCCGAGCCTGTACGCCGGAGTTCTCCTCACAGTCGTCGGTCTCCTGGCGTGGGCGACCGGTCGGCCGTTCGTCTTCCCGAGCCTCGGTCCCTCCGGCTACGTGCTGGCGACCGCGTCCTCCGCGGACGCGACTCCGCGGAAGGTCGTCGGCGGGCATCTCCTCGGCCTCGGGGCCGGCCTCTTCACCTACCACGTGCTCGCGTCGGGCCTGCTCATCACGTCGGCGGTTCCTGCCTTTTCGCTCGCACAACTCAGGCTGGTCGCCAGCGGCGTCGTCGCCGTTGTCCTCACCACCGCAGCCATGCGCCGGACCGGTCTCGTCCATCCCCCCGCCTGTGCGACGACACTCATCGTCGCCCTCGGGTTGCTCTCGTCGCCCCTCGAGGCGGGAATCGTCGTCGTCGCCGTCGTGGTCCTCGTGGGGGTCCACGCGACGGTCGGTGCTCCCCCGAGAGTATCCCCGCTCGACCCGGAGTGACGGGGTGCGCCCCTGTCTTATTACCTCGAATAATAATTTTACATTAAGGTATTATATCTCTGTGTTTGTTGAGAAACGCCGAAAAGACTACCACCTCTCCCCGTATCGGTTCAGCCATGTCCCGGGACTCGCACTTCGACACCCGTTCTGTGACCCACGGCGAGGGCCGTCGACGGATGGCCGCCGAGGACGTCGTCGTCCCCATCCACCTCACCTCCACGTACGAAATCGACGACATCGACCCCGACGCGAGTCTGGAAGAGCTCGACCCCGACGCCGGGGAGTACCTCTACTCGCGGCTCTCGAACCCGACCCGAAACGCACTCGAACACCGACTGGCGTCGCTCGAAGGCGGCCAGCACGCGATGGCGTTCGCCTCCGGGACCTCGGCTATCGTCGCGACCGTGATGTCCTGCGTCGAACCCGGTGGCCACGTCGTCGCGTTCGAGGACCTGTACGGGGGCACGAAGACGATGCTCTCGCGACTGTTCGAGGAGCGTTTGGGCGTCGACGTCTCGTTCGTCGACGCGCGCGACCCCGCGAACGTCGCCGCCGCGCTCACCGAGGAGACGAGCCTCGTCTGGATGGAAACTCCCACGAACCCGCTCATGCGCCTCTGCGACGTCGGGGCCATCGCGGACCTCGCCCACGACGTGGGTGCGGTGCTCGGTGTGGACAACACCTTCGCGAGTCCCGTCCTCCAGCGCCCGCTCGAACTCGGGGCCGACGTGGTCGTCCACTCCACGACGAAGTACCTCAACGGTCACTCCGACTCGCTCGGCGGGGCGGTCGTCACCGACGATGCCTGTCTCGCCGACGAGGTCGGCTTCCTCCAGCAGGTCGGCATGGGGAACGTCCTCTCGCCGTTCGACGCGTATCTCACGCTTCGCGGCGTGAAGACGCTCCCGCTCCGGATGGAGCGCCACGAGGCCAACGCGGGGGCCATCGCGGAGTTCCTCGCGGACCACCCACGCGTGACGCACGTTCACTACCCCGGGCTCGACTCGCACCCACAGCACGACCTGGCCGCGCGGCAGATGGACGGCTTCGGCGGGATGCTCTCGTTCGAGGTCGACTCGGACCTAGACGGCGTGGCGACGTTCCTCGGCTCGCTCACCGCGTTCCCGCTCGCGGTGAGTCTGGGTGGCGTGGAGAGCCTCATCGAACACCCCGCGACGATGACGCACTCGCCGCTCACGCCCGAGGACCGCGCCGCGCTCGGTATCACCGACTCGCTGGTCAGGGTGTCGGTGGGCGTCGAGAACGTCGACGACCTCATCGCCGACCTCGACACTGGACTCGCCGCACTCCGGTGAGGTCGCACGCTGGCTTCGGTGGTGAGAGGGGCCAACCGAGGTGTTTAACAGGCGCGCAAGCGGTAGACCCACCCGAGAATGCCGAGCGGAGAATACGACCCCGACACCGTCGAGGCCAAGTGGCAAGAGCAGTGGGTCCGAGAGGACACCTACGCCTACGACGGAGAGGCGGTAGACCCCAACACCGTCTTCTCCATCGACTCCCCGCCGCCGACGGTCTCGGGTAGCCTCCACTGGGGCCACGTCTACGGCTTCACGCTCCAGGACTTCGTCGCTCGGTTCAACCGCATGCGCGGGAAAGACGTCTTCTTCCCGTTCGGCTACGACGACAACGGCATCGCCTCCGAACGACTGACGGAGGACGAACTCGACGTGCGCCACCAGGAGTACGACCGGCGCGAGTTCCAGGAGATGTGCCGCGAGGTCTGCCAGCAGTACGAGGCCGAGTTCACCGAGAAGATGCAGAGCCTCGGTATCTCTATCGACTGGGACGAGACCTACCAGACCATCTCGCCGGAGGTCCAGCGCATCTCACAGCTCTCGTTCTTGGACCTCTACGACCAGGGTCGCGAGTACCGTCAGCGCGCACCCACCATCTGGTGTCCCGACTGTGAGACGGCCATCTCACAGGTCGAAACCGAGGACGACGAGCAGGCGAGTCACTTCCACGACATCGCCTTCGAGGTCGTCGAAGACGACGACGACCTGCCCGAGACGTTCACCATCTCGACGACGCGCCCCGAACTCCTCCCGGCGTGTGTCTCCGTCTTCGTCCACCCCGACGACGACGAGAACCAGCACCTCGTGGGAAACCACGCTCGGATTCCGCTCTTCGGACAGGAGGTCCCCATCATCGCCGACGAGCGCGTCGACATGGAGACCGGGTCGGGTCTCGTCATGTGCTGTACGTTCGGTGACCAGACCGACATCGAGTGGTACCAGGCGCACGACCTCGACCTCCGCATCGCTATCGACGAGTCCGGCACGATGACGGAGGAGGCCGGCGAGTACGTCGGCCTCTCCGCCGACGAGGCCCGCGAGAACATCGTCTCGGACCTCGACGACGCGGGTGCGCTCCTCGACAAGCGCGCAATCACCCACACGGTGAACGTCCACGAGCGCTGTGGGACGAGCATCGAGTTCCTCGTCGCCGAGCAGTGGTACATCAAGCTCCTCGACAAGAAAGAGGAGTACCTCCAGGCGGGACGAGAGATGGACTGGTACCCCGAGAAGATGTTCACGCGGTACAAGAACTGGATCGAGGGGCTCCAGTGGGACTGGTCCATCTCCCGACAGCGCTCGTCGGGCATCCCGTTCCCCGTCTGGTACTGCGCCGAGTGTGACCACGCGGTGATGGCCGAACGCGACCAGCTCCCGGTGGACCCCCTGCAGGACGCACCGCCGGTCGACAGCTGTCCCGACTGCGGGCACGACGCGTTCGTCCCCGAGGACGACGTCTTCGACACGTGGGCCACCTCTTCGCTCACGCCGCTCATCAACGCCGGGTGGGAGTGGAACCCCGAAGAAGGACGGATGGAGGTCGAACGCGAGGAACTGTACCCCGTCAACCTCCGGCCACAGGGTCACGACATCATCTCGTTTTGGCTCTTCCACACGGTCGTCAAGTGCTACGAACACACCGGCGAGGTGCCGTTCGACAGCGTGATGATAAACGGGATGGTCCTCGACGAGAACCGCCAAAAGATGTCGAAGTCGGTCGGGAACATCGTCGCGCCCGACGAGGTCGTCGAGAAGTTCCCGGTCGACGCCGCGCGCTACTGGGCCGCCGGAAGCGCCGTCGGCGACGACCTTCCCTACAAGGAGAAGGGACTCCGCGCGGGCGAGAAGCTCCTCCGCAAACTGTGGAACGCCTCGAAGCTCGTCGACTCGCTCACCCCCGACGACGAGGTGCAGATGGACCACGACGACTTACAGGAACTCGACCGCTGGATGCTGGCCTCGCTCGACGAGGAGGTCGCGTACATCACGGAGAAACTCGACGCGTACGAGTTCTCGAAGGCGCGCGACCGCCTCCGGAGTTTCTTCTGGCACACGTTCTGTGACGACTACCTCGAGATCGCGAAACAGCGCATCCGCGAGGGGGAAGACGACTCGGCCGCCTACACGCTCCAGGTCGCCCACCGCCGGTTCCTGAAGCTGTTCGCCCCGTTCCTCGCACACATCACCGAGGAACTGTGGCGGGACATGTACGGTACGGTGGGTGACGAGAGCGTCCACCGCGCGGACTGGCCCGAACCGCTCGGGCTCGACGCGAACGTCGAAGCGGGTGAGACGGCGCTCGACGTCGTGAGCGCGCTTCGAAGGTACAAGTCGGACAACCAGCTGTCGATGAACGCGAGCCTCGACTCGGTCAAGGTGTACGGCGATATCGCCGGCTTCGCCGAGGACATCCGGCGTGTGATGCACGTCGACGAGCTAGAAACGAGCGACGAGGAGCCACCCATCGAGTCCGTCGTGACCGGTATCGACCTCGACTACTCGCTCGTCGGCCCCGAGTTCGGGAACCAGGTGTCCGACATCGACGCCGCCATCGAGGCCGGCGAGTACGATGTCGTCGACGGGACGCTTCGAGCGGCGGGCGTCGAACTCTCCGCGGAGATGTTCACCGTCGAGGAGGAGCGACAGTACACCGGCTCGGGCGAGATGGTCGAGGCCGAGCACGCGGTCGTCATCGTCCAGTAGCGGGACGTACCGCTCGCTCTGTTCTGTTCTACTGTCTCGAACCGACGGGGGGAACGTCTCCGCCTAAAGGTCGACGCCGACCGCCTCGGAGACGTGGTCGAAGCCGTCGCGGTCGAGGAGGTCGAGGAGCCCACGGTTGATGTCGCGAGCGACGGTCGGCCCCTCGTAGACGAGGGCGGTGTACAGTTGGACGACGGCCGCGCCCGCACGAATCTTGGCGTACGCGCCCTCGGCGTCCGAGATACCGCCGACGCCGACGACCGGGACGTCGGTCCGTCGCGCGACGAACTCGACGAACGACGTCGAGGTCTGTTCGATGGGTTTCCCCGAGAGGCCACCGCGTTCAGCCTGTTCGGGCGAGCGCAGGCTCGACGGCCGGGAGGTGGTCGTGTTCGTCGCGATGACGCCGTCGAGGTCGAGGTCGTCCACGACGGCCAGCGCCTCCTCAACCGCTCTCTCGGGGAGGTCCGGCGAGAGTTTCACGAGGAGTGGTCGGGCGCCGGCGTCGAGGAGTGTGCCGATGATCTCTTCGAGGGCAGCGCGGTTCTGTAGCTCGCGGAGGCCGGGCGTGTTCGGGCTGGAGACGTTGACGACGCTGTAGTCGACCCACTCTCCGCAGCGCTCGAAGGTGTACAGATAATCGCTCGGTGCCTCGTCCAGGGGCGTGGTCTTCGACTTCCCGATGTTGAGGCCGACGGGGACGTCCGGGAGCGTGGCCGCCGAGAGGCGCTCCCCGACGACGTCGGCCCCGTGGTTGTTGAACCCCATCCGGTTGATGATCGCTCGGTCCTCGCGGAGGCGGAACATCCGCGGCTTCGGGTTGCCCGGCTGTCGCTCCGCCGTCACTCCTCCGACCTCGACGTGACCGAAGCCGAGCGCGGCGAGCACCCGGGGAAGTTCAGCGTTCTTGTCGAAGCCGGCGGCGACGCCCACGGGGTTCGGGAATGACTGGCCGAAGGCGGTCGTCGCGAGGCGCGCGTCGTCGACACGGAGACGGTTCCGAGCGAGTCGCTCGACTGTCGTCCCCTGTGCGGCACTCAGTGCGTGCGTTCCGATGCCGTGAGCCGTCTCCGCGGGCAGGGCGAACAGTGCCGGTCGGACGAGGTCGTAGAGACTCATCGACCCACCGTCATCGCCTGGCGTGGTCTCTCCGCTCTCTCGGGGTGTAGCTGTCGTCTCACAACCGGGTCAGAAGTCGTGTTCCACGTCGTCCGGGTCTGCTTTCTGGATGATGATTTTCCCATCTCTGACGCGGACGAACACTTCGTCGCCGATCTCCATGCCCGCGACCGTGAGTTCGTCCTCGTGGAGATTGAGGTGAACGTTGTGGTACTCGCCGTTCTCGTCTTTAGCTCCACTCGGGCTGAGCTTCTTTTTCCGGACCATCGGGGGTGTCTACCGAAGCTTCGACATAGGATATACATAAGTGTTGTCTACACCGTCAGGCAACCATCTGGCAGCTACCCGAGACGTTCGGGCTTGTCGCGTCGGCCAGAGCGGTGGCCTCCCGACGATGACCGATTCAGCGTCCGGAGGGCCGTGCTCGCGACGTGCGCCAGTCTCTCCTCCGGGATGCAACGCAAGAGTATTGTCCTTCGCGTGGGCACCCACGCACGCGCGGCCAACACCCGGTCCGACCTCACGCGCGACGCGCGGGATGACCGACCGACCTCCAGCCGCGCGACAGCTCTACGCGTCGTCGACCGTTCGTCGAGCGACTGCTGCCTCCGACCAGTCGTGAGACACGCTCTCATTCGCTTATGAGTAGGTGTGTCGTGAAACCGAGTGACGAAGCGGCCGTGGTTCGACGACCTTTTATGTTCCCCCGGCATTCGATGTAATGCGAAGGACGCACCCGGGTCACGCCGGGTGTGTCAGCATCTCCCCGATGCACCACACGCTCGGTCCTACCGGCCTCGACGCGAGTCGGGTTCGATGGGGTTAAGTGTGCCAGGGCATTTCGGTGTGATGCGGAAGTAAAACACAACACAACGCGACTGTGGGCCGTTCAACTCGGCCCGCGCTCGCCTCGGACACTCCCAGCGAGGTTCGACGGGTTTATACCCCCGACTCACGTTGGTTCAGGTCCGAAACGATACGTGAGGATTCCCCCCCTGCGGTCCGCCGTAAGACGGAATCTGATGTTAGCCCTGGTAGTTCGGTGACACCCGGTCGACCCGGTGTGTCACTGGAC